>JAKALH010000105.1 GCA_021813225.1 Chloroflexota bacterium | reverse complement strand
GTTCTGGGTACAGATCAGCGCCTGCGCGGGAATGACGTGGTCAGTGGCGGATTCGCCAACAGTATCCAAGGGGTGGATGCGCTCGCCCTACACACGCTGTTGACACAACCGAGCTGATGCCATTCATCGATTCCGGCATGATAAATGTCACATACATATGCATGACATCCGTCATACAACAACATTGCCTGCATGGTTGTGACTACTGAATGCACTTCTTGTTTGTGCTTCCGCAAAGACCGTTCATCATGACCTGGCTAAAGTCAGGCGGAGAGACGATCAGAGGAGACAACAACAAGATGAACACTCATACAAACAGTATCTTCAGCAGGCGAAACTTTCTAAAAGCAGCGGGGCTGGCCGCCGGTGCTGCCGCGCTCAGCAGCTGCGCCAGTGCCGCACCAACGGCCGTGGCAAAGCCCACTGATACGGCCTTGAATCGTGCAGCGGTGGCCGCAGCCACCAGTACGCCGTCAGCGGATAATGCAGCAGCCGCAACCAGCGCCCCGGTGAACGTGAAGCCGTTCACCACATACGACGCCACCATGCCGGCGATCAGTGCTGATACGACTAAGAAGTTAACCATAGAATCGAGCGACCAGGTCTTGTACATCGCCAACGGCGTCGCATTTCAGGCCTGGACGTATGGAGGCACTGTGCCCGGTCCGGTTGTTGCGCTGAATGAAGGCGATGAGGTGCAGTTTGAACTGAAAAACGGCAGCAATATGGCGCACTCAATCGACTTTCACGCCGCTCAGACGCCGCCCAGCAAGAACTACATATCGATCCAACCGAAGGAATCGTTGAAGTACAACTGGAAAGCGAATCATCCCGGGTGTTTCATGTACCACTGCGGCACGCCCTTTGTATTGCATCACATGGCAATGGGTATGTACGGCGCAACCATCGTCCGACCCAAGAGCGGGCTGGAGAAAGCAGATCGTGAATTCGTGCTGGTGCAGAGCGAGTTCTATGTCACCGCGCCAACTAATGGCGTCGTGCAGACCGACCTGACCAAGGCACTGTCCGGCATTCCGGACTACGTTTCTTTCAATGGCTATGCCAATCAATACAAGGACAAGCCTTTGACAGCGAAGGTCGGGGAACTGGTACGCATGTGGATCATGAATGCCGGCCCAACGCATTATTCAGCCTTCCATGTCATCGGTACCATATTCGACGCGGCATATCAATCCGGAAATCCGGCCAACAAGATGGTCGGTGTGCAAACCGTGAATGTCTATCCAGGCAGCGGCATGATGGTGGAGTTCCGGATACCCGAAGCCGGCGCTTATCCGTTTGTGACCCATTCATTTGCCGACGCCAGCAAGGGCGCGCTGGGTGTGCTGACCGTCACGAATTCATAGTAATGCCGTTTGCAAATTGATGATGCTCCTCCTGACAGGAAACATGCATGAGCAGCAACTACACATTCTTCGGTAATATCGCAGCCGAAGTAGATATACCGAAAGATGGAATCCTCAGTCGCACTGTGTATACCGATTCACAGGTGAAAGCGATCGTGTTCGGTTTCGACGCAGGCCAGGAGCTGTCGAAACACACGGCGTCGTCGGCCGCCATGATCTATATATTGAGCGGCGAAGCAAGACTGACGCTAGGCGACCAGTCGATGGATGTTACAGCCGGAGCCTGGGCGCACATGGTGCCGCGCCTGGAGCATGCCGTGCTGGCAAAAACACCATTGATCATGTTGTTATTGATCGTGCAGTAATTCGACGGCATGAGTTAACGACACCGGCGGCACTATCGATAATGTTGGGTTGATGGTCAAGTCATCCTCGTTGTCTCCAGCCACCGTGCGCAATGTCGCATTGCCGACGGAGCACGGTGGCTGGATGTTCCTCATTGAACCCATCCTGCTGGGGCTGGGGTTAAGTTTTTCAATACCCGGCTTATTCCTGGCGCTGGCGGCATCAGCCGTATTCCTGCTCAGGCAACCGCTTAAGATTTTGGTCGATGATCTCCGGCGCCGGAAACGCTTTGCCCGCACTGGCATCGCCATCCGATTCAGCATTGCCTATGGTGCAGCGGCCCTCGTCTTCGGCGTGCTGGCCGCTGCAACGGCTGATATCCGATTCGTCATACCCCTCCTGATGGCGACGCCCCTGGTCATCCTGCAGCTGTGGTTCGACTTCGGGAAGCGCAGTCGCGATCTGGCTGCGGAGCTGAGCGGTTCGGTAGCGATGGGCGCCATTGCGCCGGCAATCGCCCTGATGTCAAGCTGGAAGCTGGCGGATGCGCTGTTTTTATGGCTGATACTGATTGCCAGATTCATACCGGCCATCATCTATGTGCGACAGCGATTACGCCTGGAATACGGGAAAACGACGCAGGTGTGGCCGGTGTTTCTCACTCATGTCATCGCACTGGTCGCTGTGGGCGCGATGGCAATCGTGCTGCATGCCCCGTGGATACCGATGATAGCCCTGCTGCTGCTTCTGGGTCGCGCAGCGTATGGACTGTCACGCTGGCGCATCCCGGCACGCCCTCAAGCCGTTGGGATACAGGAAACAGTCTTCGGTATCTGCACGGTTATTATCTATCTTGCGGGCTACCTGGCAGCAAGATAACTCGCTGTGTGCCCTGCTGCACATGCTGCGCATTTATGCAGACAGCACATCACGCGCGAGCGATGGTGCGTCACCCTGATCAAAGTAATCCCACCACTGCCGCACGATCGCTTCGTCGGCGCCGTACCAGCGGCGCGACCAGAAAGGCGAATGGCTGACGCCTTCGATTTCCATTGCCGGGATGCCATCCGGTTTGCACAATTCAAGCGGGACCACACCATCGCCCCACTGCTCGCCATTGCCACTGATGTATTGATAAGCACGATAGGCGCGCCTTTCGGCTAATGTACCACCCCGTTTTCCCTGCTTGAATCGGCCACAAACAGCCAGATAACTCACTTCAGGAGCGTAGAAGGAGCCGGGATACTTCTGATCCACCCAACTGGCGCGCCTGATACCGGCATGGCGCGGATTGGCGGCTGCCGCAAGCGGACTCCCCAGCATGTATATCCGTGATACTCTCTCGTGACCATGGAATCCTTCCCTGCCATGATCCTCAAACAAATCACCCAGATAGGCGCGGGACACGACCCCGCCGGCGCTATGACCGACGAGTATGACACGATCTGCGCCAGTCTGCGACAGTGCGTGCATGACTGCCTGATGCAAACGGGCGACCAGCAGCGCATAGTCTGCCAGGTTGGCGACCATCCATGTAATACCTGTCAGTGTGGTAACAAAAACGCGACGCCCGGTGACGCGCGCCAGAACACGCCCGAACGGCTGATACATACGCCAGTTGGAACCATAGCCGCCGGTCAGAACGATTGGTTCATTCATATGCCACACAAGGCAGCAGTCACTTTCGTATCACATTGGCGCCCACGAAGCGCTGCAGCACCTCCGGCACCATGATACTGCCGTCGGCCTGCTGGTAATTCTCCATGATTGCAATCATGGTGCGCGGCAGGGCGAGTCCGCTGCCGTTCAGGGTGTGCACAAACTCAGGTTTAGCGCCTGGTTCGCGCCGAAACCTGATATTGGCACGCCTGGCCTGGAAGTCCCCGCAATTGCTGACCGAACTGACCTCCAACCACTCGTCGCAGCCGGGCGCCCAGACTTCAATATCGTATGTCATGCGCGCACTGAATCCGATATCCGAGGTGCACAGCAGCTTGACTCGATATGCCAACCCCAGACCTCGACACACCGCCTCGGCATCTTCGCGCATCGATTCCAGTTCCTCATCAGACTGCTCTGGAGCGCAGAGTTTATACATCTCAACTTTGTCAAACTGGTGTCCGCGTTTGATGCCGCGCACATCACTGCCGGCCTTCATCTTCTCGCGCCGGAAGCAGGGTGTGTAGGCGCAGTAATGCAGCGGTAATGCATTCATCGCCAGGATTTCGCCGCCGTGCAGATTGGTCAGCGGAACCTCAGCCGTGGGCACCATCCAGAAATCCTCTTCGACATCGTGATACAGATTATCCTTGAACTTCGGCAACTGGCCCGCCGCATAGAGAGTCTGCTGTTTCACCATGAAAGGCAGGTAGGCTTCATGGTACCCTTGCCCAGCATGCAGGTCAAGCATCCACGCAATCAGTGCGCGTTGCAGTCGGGCGCCCAGGCCATTCAGCACATAGAAGCGCGTACCGCTCAGTTTGACTCCCCGTTCGAAGTCGATAATCCCAAGGTACGGGCCAAGTTCCCAGTGTGGCTTTGGTATGAAGTCAAACCGGTGCACCGACCCCTCGTTGCGCAGGATAACATTCTCGTCTTCGCTCAAACCCACAGGCGTGCGTGCATCCGGCATATTGGGTATGCTCATGGCCTGCTCATCGAGCTGCAGATCGACCTGCTTCAACTCGGCTTCCAGCACCGCGATACGATCCCCTACTTCCCGCATCCCGGCGATACGCGTCTCGCGCGCGGCGGCGTCTTTCATCTTGCCGATTTCCCTGCTGGCGCTGTTGCGTTGCGCGCGCAGTTGTTCGGACTGCGTCAATATTTCGCGACGGCGTATGTCGAGAGCCTGGACAGCATCCACGACGGCTGTATCGGCTGACCGGTTTATCAACGCCTGCCGAACCAGCTCCGGCTGTGTGCGAACCAGATTGATGTCGAGCATAAGGACCTTCCAGTGATATGACCTTGCGGGTGCACAGGCCAGGCATGCGCACCCGATGAAAAACGCCCTTCGTCGCGTTCAGGACGAAGGGCGCTCGTGGTGCCACCTGACTTCATCGATCGGAGCGGCCTATTGACAACTCAGTATCACTCCAGATCAATCTCTATGTTCGATAACGGAAACACCCGTGGCACTCCTCGTGCCAGGCTCCCGAGTGGATGCAATCTGCTGCCGCAGCCGGTTCACACCAACCACCGGCTCTCTGCAGTGTAGGTAGAAGATGCTTCTCGTTCTCAGCCTTTAGTGCACAAGTCTACCACGGCATGGCAAATCACCAGAAGTATAGGGATAGCTGTACATGCCCTAATTCATCTGGATCGAAATAATGCTGTTGATCAGTTGTTCGTCGTTGGTGACGGTGCGTAAATCCAGGAGCACACGCCCATCCTTGATGCGCCCGATCACCGGTACGGGAGCATGCCGTAAACGTGCCAGCAAATCGTTTGCATTGTCGCTCTTAAGAGCGATCAATACGGTGGGCATTGTCTGGCCGGGGAGACTGCCGCCGCCGACCGCAGATTGTCCTTCGACGAGTTCAACTTCAATAGATCGTTCAGCACTCCAGTCAGCGATGGCAGTCAGGCATTTCTCTGCGCGCTGCCGTATTTCACTCAGGCTCAAACTCAGCATCCGCAATGTCGGCACTTGCTGAGCAGCCGCCTCGTGCAGGTAATGTGCCAGCGTCGCTGACAATGCCGCAAGTGTGAATTTATCAACCCGAAATGCGCGGGCCAGCGGATGTACACGGCACCTCTCAATCAGGTGGCGTTTGCCTACCATGATCCCGGCTTGCGGGCCACCCAGCAATTTATCGCCACTGAAGGTAACCATATCAGCGCCGGCAGCAATAGTCTCTTGCGCTGTCGGCTCGTGGGCCAGGCCGAACTGAGCGGTATCCACCAGCGCGCCGCTGCCAAGATCGACGAGCAGGGCGACATCATCGGACCTCGTACCGACGTCATTGGTCTCGCGAGTCAACTCACTCAGCTCGCGCACGGACACACTTTCAGTGAATCCGATGATCCTGAAGTTAGACGGGTGAACCTGAAGAATGGCGGCAACATCAGGATGATTCTGAAGCGCCTGTGCATAGTCGTGCAGGTGAGTGCGATTCGTCGTGCCCACCTCGATCAGTTGTGCGCCGCTGGTGGTCATGATATCCGGGATGCGGAACCCGCCGCCGATTTCGACCAGCTCCCCACGCGATACGATAACTGACTTATTGCCGGCTACAGCGCTCAGCATCAGCACCGTGGCCGCAGCGCAATTGTTGACCACCAGTGCCGACTCAGCGCCAGTCAATTCAGTCAATAGCCGCTCACACGCAGCGCCACGCTTTCCGCGCTGGCCCGACTGAAGATCATACTCAACATCGGTATACTCAGAGGCACTCACCAGCAGCAACTGTCGGGCGTCTTCGCTGAGAATTGAACGACCCAGGTTGGTGTGGATGACAACACCCGTTGCATTGATGACAGGCGTCATTCTGATTTCTTCGGATGTCCGCGCCATCTCCGTCTTGACCAGCGCGGCGATCTCATCTATCGAAGGTACCGCAGCACCGGACTGATAGGCACGGCGTATCTGGTCCAGCACCGCACGCACCAGTTTCACGGCAGGCACATGGCCGCCCTTTGCCTTGAGGTCAGGAAGTTGGTTGAGGACATCATCAACGCTGGGAAGATTTCGAAGTGCTCTGCGATCCATAAAGTCATTATAAAAGTGTTGCTTTACAATCTCAGTAGCAGTGATATTTGTGGCAGAGCCTTGATGAGTAAACGCACGCCGGGAAAGACATCCCGTATTACACGCCTGATCGCCCAGTTTCTATTGGCGATACTGCTTGCGGCCTGTACGGATGGTCTGCCGCGTTTTCCCACGCCGACCATTCCCGCAACCGATGATACGCTGGGGCAGGATTTACCGCCCGCCACAGACACCGCTGTCGCATTTGTCAAGGCTCTGAATGACTCCAATTTCCCCATGCTGTATGATTTGCTGAACCCCGGCGCCAGGGAAACGTTGGGCAGCGCAGGCAAGCTGAAGCAGTCCTACATTGAGGCCTACAACACGGCCACTGCAAAGCAGGTCGTGTACGGGCTGAATAGCGGCCTTCTGCAGAAAGGCGCACATGCGGCCACGATCCTCGAGAGTTCCTGGCATACAACCCTGTTCGATATCATTACAGCGACGACAACCCTGTCATTGACCTATGAGAGACAGTCCTGGGTTGTCCAGTGGACGAAGGATCTGATCTTTCCCGGTATGTCGAACGCCATTCTGGCACTGCAGCGCGATATACCCCAGCGAGGCAATATCTTCGCGGTAGATGGGCAGCCTCTTGCCGCGCAGGGTGAAGTCAACACGCTCGGCGTGCGCCAATCGGAGATCGCCAATTCTAGTGAAGAACAGGGTATGCTCAAAATACTCAGTAAGGTTACGGGTCTGAGTGTATCCGAGGTGCACGCACGGTACGCTAATCAGCCGGCGGAATGGTGGATACCCATTGCAGACGTCAGCGATGATGTGCTGGCCGAATATGCGGATGCAATCAAACCCTATCACGCCATCAGCGCCAAGACACATCTGGCCCGCACCTACCCTGACAGCACACTTGCGCCACATGTGGTTGGCTATGTGGGCGCCATCCCGCCGGCAGAACTGGCAGCCTATCAACGAAAAGGTTATGCCGGCAATGAACTGGTTGGAATCAGCGGTGTAGAGGGTTACATGGACAGCACCCTGGCGGGCACGCCGGGAGGATCGCTGCAACTGATTACACCTGATGGCAATGTGACGGTGGTCGCCAGCAAAGCTTTTATACCAGGGCACGACATCACGTTGACCATCAGCCCCACCCTGCAGCTTGCAGTTCAGAACATACTGGCATCCCGGCGCGGAGCTGCGGTGGTTTTGAATCCGCAAAACGGCGCTGTCCTGGCGATGGCAAGCTACCCGACATATGATGATGCCATACTGGGTCAACCGGCCACATCCGCCGCACGGCAGGCGTTGATGAGCGATCCCGGCAAACCGTTGCTGAATCGCGCTACGCAGGGCACCTATCCTGCCGGCTCGACTTTCAAGATGGTGACAATGGCCGCTGGCATGGGAGAAGGCGTGACTTCGCCAACAGATGTGTTTTTCGATCCCGGCTACTGGGACGGCCTGGGTGTGCAATATCGAAAAACCTGCTGGTTGCGCTCCGGCCACGGCCGGCTCACGTTACAGGAAGGGCTGACAGCGTCGTGCGACGTTGTTTTCTACACCGTTGGCAAGCGCCTGGATGATAAAGGCCCCAGCCTGCTCAGTCAATATGGTAGAGCATTCGGATATGGCGCCAAATCGGGAATTGAGTTGACCGGCGAATCAGCCGGCATCATGCCCGACCCGGACTGGAAGAAAAGGACCACCGGCGACGTCTGGACACCGGGCGATACTGTTAACCTGTCGATCGGCCAGGGTTTCTTACTCGCTACCCCATTGCAGGTCACTGACATGACGACGGCCGTAGCAAACGGCGGCATCCTGTACCGCCCGCACGTAGTTGGGTCCATTGCGGCTAATGCAAGTTCACCCGGCCGCACGATAGGCGCACAGGAAATCCGCCGAATACCGGTA
>JAKALH010000104.1 GCA_021813225.1 Chloroflexota bacterium | reverse complement strand
TCATCGAGATCAGACTGAACAGTAGCTTCTTCATCATCATTCTCCCTGTGTAGTGACGCCGCGTCGCCGCGGAAAGTTCCGCCGGAAAAGCAAAAGGCTCCGGGTGTAGAACCTGGAGCCTTCCTGGAACCGACTGTATTGAAGGTCGCTCTTTAGTAGCGCCGATCGTTGCGCCCGCCGCGGCGGTCGCCGCGATCGCGGTCGCGACCGCCGCCACCGAAGTCGCGCCCGCCGCCGGCGCCCCCGCGCTGTTCCGGCGGCCGCGCCTCGTTGACGTTGATCTGGCGTCCGCCCAGCATCTGGCCGTTACACATGGAAATCGCCTTCTGCGCCTCGGCCGGGCTGTCCATCTCCACGAAGGCAAACCCGCGCGGCCTGTCGGTCGCACGATCCATCGGAATCGTCACTGCGCGAATCGTCCCCGCCTGACCAAAGAGCTCGCGCAACTCCTCCTCGGTTGTGTTATAAGCCAGATTGCCAACGAACAACTTACTATTCATCGATCCTCCTACGATCGAATGCAGGCTGCGCCGTTTCCGGCGGCGTCAGCGGTGGGAAATAGGCGCTGCGAAATCCGGCGCGACGCGTCATTTGGAGCCGTCCCAACAAAAAACCGTCCGGGATTTTGAACCCAGGCGGCCTGTAAGCCAGATCGAACCTGATGATTGTGTCCCCTGATTTCAACAGACGCGCACATTGTACACAGCTTGCGGGAATTGTCTATAGGTTTTTGCCTCACGTATCAGATGTCCTGCGCGTTCGATGCCGCGGATGCCGCGCAGCGCACCCAGCAGCAACTGATATTGGTAAAAGGCGGCTGCGCCAACCATGACCAACGATTACGGACATAATACTCGTTCAATTTCTCATGACGGCAATCAAACGGAGTTCAGTTCGCGGCACCAGCAGCCAGCGCGCCGTGAACGGCCCCCAGTTGCCGTTGATGTCCCGCCCGCGCACGTATAACAGATGCAGACCTGCCGGCAACCCCGCTGTGATGGTTCCCGACACGGTCACTTCCGGAAGACCGAACGACCCGCCTGCAGCGCTCATACTATAAGGGGTCGTGGTCGTCAACCACGGCGGCGCGTCGATGCTGTACTGCGCTGCACCGATGCCGGCAGGCGTCGGGCGTCCTATGCCATTGGCTCCCAGAGTATCCGCTGCCACCAGCGCCGTGAACACCGCCGACGCCCCCAGCGGCGCGACGAGGGCGCTCTGCGGCACGCTGACGGTGGGACCGAGCGCCAGCGCGTAAGGCTGGCGCGCCACCTTCGCCGCGTACAAAAAGGCTGCGCGGTTCAGCGGCCAGAACGTATCGTCCTGGCAGGAGTAGGGGGGCGCAAAGTCGGCGCAGATGCCGCTCAGCGGCCCCACCTCGAAGGTGAAGCCCGGCACGCCCAGCACTCCGTAGGCCCAGTCGTCGCTGGTGCCGCTGGCTGCATAGAGCACCTCGCCAGGCTGGCCGGTCATGTAGTGGTTGTAGAAACTCATGTGGAACGCCAGCGCACGCAGGCTGGCATCGTTGGGTGCGTGGTCGCTGGTGTAGCCCCACGGCAGGAGCACCTGGTCGCTGTAGCTGTGCAGCGTGAGCATGACGCCCGTGGCGGTAATCGGCACCGCCGCCAGCCCGTTGGTGTCAGTGGGTATGCGCTGGCGTCCGAACAGACCCGTCATCAACGTCTCCAGCGCCTGCTCTTCCGGCTCAGAGGCCGCGCCGGCGCCCTGGTAGGTCTGGTCGCATGGATAGGTGCTGGCGCCGGAGACGCCCCACTGGAAACTGGCATTGCGATTCAGGTCTACGCCGGGCTGGTTATATGAGTAGTCGTACGCGCCCGGCGTGCTGCAGGCGCCCAGCGTGTTGTTCGCGTTCTTGCGCTGCATGTAAGGGGCGCTGCCGCCCCGCTCGACAATGGCGCGCCCGTCGGGGTTAGCCAGCGGCACCACCCACATCTCGCTGTTGTTCAGCAGCGCGGTGATGTCGGCATCGACGCCGTAGCCGTTCACCAGCAGGTCGATCCAGCGCCAGGCCAGCTCCGCGGCCGTGAGTTCGCGCGCGTGGATGGCTGCCATCATAAAGAAGCGCGGCTTGCCGCCGGGCGCCGGCGCGCAGTCGCTAGGCTGCCTTTTTGTGATGCAGATGGCGCGCAGGTCATAGCCGCCGCTGCCCTGCGCCTTCAACCACGAGACGCCATAGGTGACCGTCAACGCCAGATCGGGGTGCAATGTAGCGACTGTGTCCAGGTGCTGGTAGTGCTCCGCGACCGTGCGGTATCCGCCGTCATATGTCGATGGCGCCAGCGGGCCGGTCATCGGCTCGGCGTGGTCAATCTCGACGCGGAAGCCCTGCTCGCGCAGGCGTGCGGCGGTCGCGTCGCCGCCCATCACCAGCAGGTAAGGGACGCCGCCGATCATCCCGCGCGCTTCCAGCACATCCCATCCGCCGCTGGTTAATCGTGTCACATCCTGCGCCGTGGGCACATAGACACGCAACACATACAGGGGCGGCAGCGTCGCCGCCGCGGTCGTCCTGCCGCTGGCGGTGCTGAACAGGGCCACGGCGATGATGAGTGCAGTGATGCGTCTCATGGGCATCTCAACGCGGGCAGGCCACGCGGCTATGCGGGGTCGGCTTCGACGAGTGTGCCGCCGGGCGCGCCGGCCAGTGCGCGCGCCAGGTTGCCGTCAGCGCCGGAAAATATCCACACCTTCAGGTGCGGATGCGCGGAGACGAGGTTCAACATATCGCGCACCTTCCCGGCCATGCCGCCGGTCACATCGGCGCCGTGCGAACCGCCCACGCCGCCCTGTACAGCCGCCCATGTCCGCGGGGTGATACGCGTAATGACATCAAACCGCGCCGGGTCGCGGTATACGCCGCCGGTCTCGCCGGCCAGCAGAATGCGCTGGACGGGCAGGACGCCGGCCAGATATGCGAAGACTTCCTCGGTGGAGACGATCGTGCCGCCGCGCGCGTCGTCCAGCGCCACATCGCCCATGACGAGCGGCACGAGGCCGTGCTCCAGCGCGGCGCGGATCAGGCGCGTATCGAGGCTCACCAACCGGCCATCTTCGCAGCGCGCCGATGCCGACGGCGCCACGCCGACCACCGGCACGCCGGCGTCGTGCAACGCATCCGCGACGAGGCGATTGAGGCGCGCCGCCACGACCGACACTTCGGCAAACCCCCGCCAGTCCTGCGCACTGCGGACGCCGTCGCGTGTGCCGTAGCGCTTTGCGGCGGCGTGCCCGAATGAGCCGCTGCCGTGGCCGATCAGGACGGGTCCGGGGTGTGCAGCGAGGTGCGCGGCGATCTCCGCTGCCAGCCGGCGGATGACATCCGGGCGCGGCGTGTTGTCGTGCGTTTTGTCGGTGATGAGCGATCCGCCCAGCTTCAGGAATAACACACCGCGATTATATGCAGAGGTGGCGGGGGCGAAGTGTCTGCACCTGGCAACCCCAAAGTAATAACCGATCCAGACCCTCTGACCTCTGTCCTCTTGCTTCTTGCTTCTGGCCTCTGACTTCTGACTTCCATCTCCTCTCCTCTCGTTATAATCGGCGCAATGACTGACAACAACGCACTCATCGTGCATCGCGAGCGAGACTTCCTGGCCGATTTCCTGCAGCGTTACTGGTTCGCACCGCCGGTGGCGCTGTGGCGAAGCATCGAAGCGAAAGCCCTCACCGCCGTCGACTTCCCCGCGCCGCTGCTCGACTTCGGCTGCGGCGACGGCCTGTTCACCGAAGCGGTGTTCGGCAGGCAGCCCGGCATCTACGGCTGCGACATCGCGCAGGGCGAGTTGCCCGGCGCGCGCGACAGCGGCGTGTACCGGCGCGGCGTGCAGTTCGGCGACGGCCACGCGCTGCCCTATGCCAGCGGCGTGTTCGGCAGCGTGTACTCCAACTCGGTTGTGGAACATATCCCCGACCCGCACAACGTCCTGCCCGAACTGGGGCGCGTCCTGCGCCCGGGCGGCCTGCTGGTGCTGACGGTGCCCAGCGACCAGTTCCACAGCCTGCTGGACGGCGTGCGGCGCGCCCCGACGAAGGAAGCCGCTGCCGCCTATGCCGCCGGCGTAGACAGGCTGTTCGCGCATCATCACTATCACAGCGCGGACGAATGGCGCGTCCTGCTGCAGGCAGCGGGTGTGCAACTGGTGCAGGCCAGCTACTACGTCTCGCCGGCTGCGGCGGCGCAATGGGATCGCATGAATGGCGAGTACGGCATCGGGCGGCGTTCGCTGTTCAACATCGCCGCTTCGCCGCGCCTGAAGGGCCTGGGCTTTCAGTCGATCATGGCGCGCCAGGTTCCCGCGCGCCTGCTGCCGAAACTGCGCCCGCTGTACGACGAGGTCATCCCCGGCGCCGGCGGCGGCATGCTGGTGGTGGGGCGGAAGGTGTAGGGCGAATGTCAGAGGGCAGAGGCCAGAAGACAGAAGCCAGAGGTCAGAGGACAGAAGCCAGATGAATGTTTCGGCTTGCGCTTTCAGCCAGCGATCCGGCGTCTCATGTCTGACCTCTGACCTTCAATCTACAATTACCAGTCTCCAGCCTAATGGACATCACCGAACTGCCCGCTCTGATCGCCGCGCTGCCAGCGGAGCGGCGCGCGCGCTTCGAGCGTATCTTCGACGCCGACCTGGTGCAGGGCGAGTGCCGCATCCCTGCCAGCATGCGCGGCTGGACGCTGGCGCGGTTCGGATCGCTGGCCGATGTCGAGCGCCAGCAGATCGTGCGGGTCACGAACCGCGTCACCTGGGAAGGGGCCATCTTCAACCCGCTGCGCACGCGCCGCCCCATGCTGTCGCGGCCGGCGGCACCGCCGCCCGACGGCGACGACGTGTTCGCCGATCCCCTGCGCTGCACTGCCGAAGACGTGTTCGGCCGTATCAGCGGCGCGCATTGCATCACCACCGGCAACATCGCCCGCTGGGACAGCCAGTGCAGCGTGCTCATCTTCAATGAGCCTGACCCGCTTGCTTTCACGCGCGAGCACCTGCGCGACTATTTCAGCACGTCCCTGCGCTGGGCCGCCGCCGCGCACGAGGCCGACCCGCAGGCCGTGCATCTGGTGTGGATGTGGAACGGCGGAACGGCCGGCGGCGCGTCCATCCCGCACGCGCACGCGCAACTGGGCCTGGGCCGCCGCGCCCCATACGCCATGGTGGAAGGGCTGCGCCGCGCCGCGCAGCAGTACCACGCCGAAACCGGCGCCGATTATTTCGGCGACCTGTGCGCCGTCCACGACGACGCGGGGCTGGGTTTCCGCGCGGCCGGGTTGCGCGGCTTCGTCAACCTGTCAGCGGCGCGCCCGCGCGATACCTGGATTATCGCGCCTGCTTTCGATGAACAGCTTGCTGATGCGCTGCACGATGTATTGCGCGCGCTGATCGAGCGCGCCGGCGTGCGCGGCTTCGATGCCGGCATCATCATGGCGCCGTTGTTTACGAATCAAACTTCCGGTTCCACGGAGAAACCGGGAGTCTCCGGCAATGTGAGCTGGGCTGGCTTCCCCGTCATCGCGAGGATCGTCGACCGTGGCCGCCCCGATGCGCTGTCGTCGGATGTCGGCGCGATGGATATCTTCGCACAGCGCGTCATCGCCGACGATCCCTATCACACGCGCGCCGCACTCGGCCTGTAGCGTACGTCATTTTCCGCGTCAACACTACAATACAGACATGACAATGGCCAGAGTTATCGCCGTCGACCTTGGTGGCACCAATATCCGCTCCGCCTTGTGCGACCCGCAGGGACAGATTCTCAAGCGCATCAAGCGCCCCACGCAGGGTCATGAAGGGCCGCAGGCGGTCATCGCCCGCGTCGTCGAATCCATCCGCGCCGTCCTGCCGGAAGCGCAGGAAGGCAGCGTTATCGCCGCGGCGGTGGCATCGCCTGGCCCGCTCAATCCGTACAAGGGCATCGTCAACTACGCGCCTAACCTGCCGGGCTGGCTGGACGTGCCGCTGCGCGATATCCTGCAGCGCGAACTGGGCTTTCCGGTCGAGATCGGCAACGACGCCAACCTGGCGGCGCTGGGCGAGCAGCGCTACGGCGCGGCGCGCGGCGTGGCGGATATGGCTTATATCACGCTCAGCACCGGCATCGGCGCGGGCGTGATACTGAACAATCGTATGGTGCTGGGCGCGCATGGGCTGGCGGTCGAGGTCGGCCACACCGTGATGGATGTCAACGCCGACTGGAGCCATGCCGGCGTGCCGGGCAGCTTTGAGGGGCTGGCATCCGGCACGGCCATCGGCCGGCGGGCGCAGCGCCGCCTCAAAGAGGGCGCGAAGTCGCGCATGCTGGAACTGGCGCATGGCGACTGCGCCGCCG
This sequence comes from Chloroflexota bacterium, assembly GCA_021813225.1. Classification (GTDB taxonomy): domain Bacteria; phylum Chloroflexota; class Anaerolineae; order J036; family Brachytrichaceae; genus CAIXPS01. The sequence continues at coordinate 2,183 of JAKALH010000104.1, read as the reverse complement.
TGACGGCAAAAGAAGTCGCCGAAGCCGGCCGCGAAGGCGACGCGCTGGCGCTGGAAATCATCGAACAGATCGCCCGCATCATCGGGCTTGGTTTTGTCAATGTGTTCCACCTGTACGACCCCGCCATGATCGTCGCGGGCGGCAGCGTCTCGCTGATGGGCGACATGCTGTTCGACCCCGTGCGCAAGACCGTGCAGCAGTACGCCATGCCGCCCTACCGCGGGCGCCCAATCGTGCCCGCCGCGCTGGGCGACGACTGCGGCCTGCTGGGCGCGGCGGCGCTGGCCTTCGACGCCGCCGCTGGCGCTCAGGTATAACGCTGGAGCCTGTCCAGGAGACAGGCTCTCGATAAAGGACAAATCATGAAGAAATATCCCGTCTCCGTTCAGTTGTACTCCGTCCGCGAGCAGGCCAAAGGCGACTTCACCGGCGTGCTGAAGAAGATTGCCGCCATGGGCTATGTCGGCGTCGAACCCGCCGGCCTGCACGGCCTGACGCCAAAGGAATTGCGCAGGACCCTTGACGACCTGGGCTTGAAGGTCAGCTCCATCCACGGTCAGTTGCCCACGCCCGAAAATGTCAACGAGATCGTCGATCAGGCCGGCGCGCTGGGCTACACGATGCACATCTCCGGCTTTGGCCCCGACCAGTTCGCCAGCGAGGCGGGCGCGCTGAAAGCCGCCGAGCAATTCCAGCGCGCGGCGGGGCTGCTCAAGCCGCACGGTCTGCGCTACGGCTTCCACAACCACTGGTGGGAGTTCGACAAAAAGTTTGACGGCAGGACGCCGTATGAGCTGTTGATGGCGAACGCCCCCGACGCCTTCTCCGAACTGGACACCTACTGGTGCGCCGTCGGCGGCGACGACCCGGCGCGCATCGTCAAGGCTTACGGCAAGCGCCTGCCGGTGCTGCACATCAAGGATGGCTCGCTGAACCGCAACGACAACATGACGGCGGTCGGCGACGGAAAGATGAACTGGGCCGCCGTCATCGGCAGCGCCGATGAGGCCACGCTGGAGTGGCTGGTCGTCGAGCTTGACCGCTGCGCGACCGATATGCTGGAAGCCATAGGCAAGAGCGCCCGTTACCTGGCGACAGCCGGTTTCGGCATCACGCGCTGAGTTCTGCGCCACCGCAACAACTCCGGGTTCATAAAGAACTCGGAGTTGTCTTGTCTACTTCGCCTGTTCCACTACGCCGAAGTAGTGCTCGAAAAATCGCTCCGGCTGCACCGCTAGCGCCGCCTCGTGCGGGGCATTCGCCGCGCCGGGCTGCCAGCAGGTGCGTCCCAGGCCCTTCTCGTCCTGAAGCTCCACCGTTACCGTTCCGCGCTCAAACCCGCAGATGGAATCGTCAAAGATAGTCGTCGCGGCCAGCGGGTCGTGAAAGGTGATGCCGCTGGCTTCCTGAAACCACACTTCGGCGAAATCCAGCACCGGCCGCAGCAGCTTCGCCTGGAAGCGCGCTCGAACATCCGGCATGGGCATCGTGACCTGCAGCGTCACATCCAGACCGATCGAGCGGTGCACGGCCACCGGCGCGCGGTACACGATATCCGTCGCTACAGGGTCAAGTTTGGCGTTCCATTCGACAGGCCTGCTGTGCCCGGTTTTGGTGAATCGATCACTGAACATCCCGCACATCATGACGATGCCCTTGAGCAGGCGCGCCGTAGCGGGGTAATCTCTGAACAGCGTGCCGATATTGGTCAGCGGCCCGATGGTCAGCAGGGTGATTTCGCCCGGGTGGTGCTGGACAGTGTCGCGCAGGAAGTCGACCGCGCGGCCGGCGGGGAACTGCGTCTCGTGCGGCCACCGGTTCAGCGCGCTGGCCTGCTTCGCCGCAGGCTGCTGTTGCGCGATGGGCGACAGCGGCGTCTCCGCGCCGGGATAGATGGGGATGCCCGGCTTGCCCGCCGCCCGGCACAGAGCGCTCGCCATCATCGCGCGCCGCGCGGCTTCGCCTGTCACCGTCGTGATGCCGAGCAACTCGCATTCCGGCTGCGCCAGCAGGTAGGCCAGGCATACGGCGTCGTCGATGTCCGAGCCGATGTCGGTATCGAGAATGATCTTTGTCGTCATGCGCGTATTGTAGGGGCGTTACGGCCAGGCCGCCATGCATACGTACGGGTCGACCTGCATGTCGACCCACGCGGCCGGGGCGCGGTTGGGCAGGCACGCAGG
>JAKALH010000103.1 GCA_021813225.1 Chloroflexota bacterium | reverse complement strand
TATCAGGATCCAGAAGGCCGTGTTGAACAGCGCCAGCGGTATCGCCTGCAGCACGATAAGCGCAACAATGGCGACTGCGCTGGCCTTCTCTGTCAATATCCATGGCACAATGGCGATGAGCAGGTAGATCATGCGCGAGAGTCCAAGGCTGCCGGTCAGATAAGGTTTACGGTTTTTGATATTCTCCATGAATCGGGCGGCCGGCAGCGTGAAGAGGATAACCATCAGAGCCGGCAGTGATGCCATTGCGCCGACAAGTTCATTGGATGCGCCCAGTTTCAACACAAATGGGCCGTTGAAGGCAAATGCGCCGCTGGCAAAGCCTACCGGGATGATTTCGACGCACAGATAAAAGAGGTTTCGATCGGTGGGCGTATATCCTCTGAATTCGCTCCAGCGCCCTCTGGCACGGCTTATGAATTTGCGAAGTGTCTGCACCGCGCGTGATGCTATCACAGAAATTCATGCAAGACAGTATGGAGTTGTAGAGACTGGCTATCAGTCATATACTTGTCTGCGTGCGACGACGTGATGCCGCCGCACTGTCAGGAGGATCTCAGAATCATTGCCGTTCACTACAGGCGAAGTCATCACTATATATATGTCCGGGTACTGTGGCCATCACCACAGATAATGACAATCAATCCAGTTCGTGAGTAATAGGAGTAGAGGAAATGCGCAAGTTACACGTCTCACTTTCCGCTCTGGTGGTAGCAGCCACTCTGCTTGCTGCGTGCGCTGGCGGAGGCTCCAGCGGAAAACTCAAAGTTGGCCTGGTCACCGATACCGGCGGTGTCAACGATAAGTCGTTCAACCAGTCGGCCTGGGAAGGGGTGCAGAAGGCGGCGAAAGAGTTCAACTTTGACGCCAAATTCATCGAATCCAAGCAACCCACCGATTACGAGAAAAACATCGACCAGTTCGCCACTGAAAAGTACGATGTGATCCTGACCGTCGGGTTCCTGATGGGCGATGCAACAGCAGCCAAGGCGCTGCAGTACCCCAACATCAAGTTTGCCATCATCGATAATGCCTACTTCCCGACGAAAGGCGCCAAAGTGTGCGACGACACGAAGAAGGACTGCTACTCCGATGGCGGTCTTAAAAATGTCACCAGCCTGATGTTTCAGGAGGACCAGGTCGGTTTCCTGGCGGGAGTAGTGGCGGCGGGCGTGTCGAAGACCGGAACCGTCTGCACGGTTGCCGGCATGGAAATCCCGCCGGTGGTGCGCTACGTAACGGGGTATGAAAGCGGCGCGAAGTGGATGAATCCCAACGCCAAAACGCTGCACGTGTATATTCCATCCTTCGTAGACCCCACCAAAGGCAAGGAAGTTGGCAACAGCATGATCGATCAGGGCTGTGACGTCGTGTTCGGCGCCGGCGGCAACACAGGAAATGGCGGTCTTCTGGCTGCCAAGGAGAAGGGGCTGGCGGCAATAGGCGTCGATGTGGATCAGTACAACACCTATCCGGAAGTGAAGGACGCACTGGTCACCAGCGCGATGAAGAACGTCGATGTTGCCGTGTACGAATATCTGAAGTCCGTAAACAGCAAGACCGAAAAAGCCGGTATCGTAACGGCCAATATTAATAATAATGGCATTGGCCTGGCCCCGTACCATGATTGGAACAGCAAGGTCTCCGATGCCGTGAAGGCAAAGGTGAAAGAGGCGACAGACGGTTTGATCAAAGGCACTATCCAAACCGGTTACAAGCCATAGGCTCGTTATTGAGAGTAAAACCCGTTCCAGTACAGGAACGGGTTTTATTTTTCCTCAGCGCATTACGTTGATAGAATCTAGCTACTATCAGGAGGCGACTATGGAGTTGGCCTTACAAGCGAAAGGAATTACCAAACGATTTCCGGGCGTTCTGGCCAACGACCATGTCAATTTCGGCCTGGTGCAAGGCGAAATTCACGCACTGCTGGGCGAAAATGGCGCTGGTAAATCCACGTTGATGAATATCCTCTACGGGCTATACCAGCCGGACGAGGGACAAATCTTCGTCGACGGCGTTGAACTCCAGTTCGCCAGCCCTCATGATGCCATCAAACATGGCATCGGCATGGTGCACCAGCACTTCATGCTGGTACCACCACTCACCGTAACCGAGAACATCATCCTGGGGCAGGAATCCACATCAATAAACGGCAGGCCAGCCAGCCAGTTGTCAATTCTGCAACGCCGTAAAGCTGCCCAGCGGATTCGCGATCTCAGTCACCAATACAAGCTTGATGTTGATCCGGAAGCCTATGTGCGCGATTTACCGGTCGGCGCGCAGCAGCGTGTCGAGATCGTGAAAGCGCTGTACCGCTCAGCCGATCTGCTGATCCTGGATGAGCCGACAGCAGTATTGACGCCACAGGAAGCCGATGACCTGTTCATCATCATGAGAGGCTTGGCAAAGCAGGGTAAGTCTATTGTATTTATCACGCATAAACTGCGTGAAGTGTTTGCCGTGGCCGACACGATCAGCGTTATGCGCGCCGGAAAGATGGTCGGCACTGTCAGTCCCGCGGAGGCCACGTCCGAGTCTCTCGCGGCGCTGATGGTTGGCCGCGAGGTCATCCTGCAGGTCGATAAAACGGCTGCCCATCCGGGTCAACCCATATTAACGGTCACCAGCCTGCATGTCCGCGACGACAGGCAGCACATGGCCGTCAACGATGTCTCTTTCGACGTCAGGTCAGGGGAGATACTGGGGATCGCGGGTGTTCAGGGTAATGGACAGAGTGAATTGACCGAAGCGCTGACCGGTTTACGGCACGTGCATTCAGGAAAGGTAGCGATTCTCGACACAGACACCACCCACGTCATGCCAAGGGAGATCATCGAGGTCGGCGTGGCGCACATACCGGAAGACAGGCAAAAACACGGCCTGGTATTATCGTTCCCGGTGCGGGATAACCTGGCGCTGTGTACCTATTACCGGTCTCCTTTTGCGCAGGGAATCGAGGTTAAGTACCCGGTGCTTGAGCGCAACGCGGAAGAGCTGATCAACACCTTTGACATTCGCACACCCTCTGCGGAAACGCCAGTAGGTTCACTATCGGGCGGCAATCAGCAGAAAGTCATCGTGGCACGCGAGTTGACGCGCGCCGTGAAACTGGTCATCGCCAACCAGCCGACACGCGGGCTGGATGTCGGCAGCATCGAGTTCATACACAAACGCATCGTTCAGGCACGTGAGAGAGGCGCCGCCGTGTTACTGATCAGCGCCGAGCTGGACGAGATTATGAGCCTCTCGGATCGTATCGCCGTCATGTATAAGGGGAGCATTCTTGATATCGTGGATGCCCGTACTGCCACGCGCGAGCAGCTCGGTCTCTTGATGGCTGGGGTCAAGGCTCAGAAGTAGACACAGGACATCGCCATGAAGACAGCAAGTGGCACAAACCGCGTCAGGTTGAACTGGTCGTTTCTTTCACCGCTGTTGTTGCCCTTTCTCGCTCTGGTCACGGCGCTGCTTGTCGGCGCCCTGGTCATCTGGGTGACCAGCGGCAATCTGCTTACCGTCTTTGACGCCTACGTCGGCCTTGTGCGAGGCGCACTTTTCAAGGAGCGTGGCCTGTCCGAATCTTTCATCGCGGCAGTGCCATATGTGTTTCTGAGTCTTGCCGTTGCTGTGGGATTCAAAGCCGGGTTATTCAACATCGGTGTTGAAGGGCAGTTTTACATCGGGGCAATATCCGCGGTATGGATGGGTCAACTCCTGCCGGGCTTGCCTGCCATTATCCACCTGCCACTGACTCTCCTGGCGGGCGCTGCAGGCGGCGCAGTCTGGGCAGCCATACCGGGTTATTTAAAAGCACGCACCGGGGCGCATGAAGTCATTACGACCATCATGCTTAACTATGTCTCGTTCCGCTTCACCGAGTTAATGGTGAGCGGCCCGCTGAAAGACCCTGTATCGACCGCTGTACAAACGGCTCCGGTCGCTCACGCTGCGGAAGTCTGGCTGTTTTATGACATCCCGGCGCGACTGCAGGACCCTTTGAATGCCCTGGCTGTGGCGCTCTGTGCAGCCTTTATTGGGTTTGTGGTGGCTCGGGCCTTGCGACGCAGGCGGGAGCGAAAAGCCCGCAATGCCCCCATGGTTTTAACCGTGGGGAGAGCTAACACCAGACGTGCGCCAACCGTGTTCGGCAGGCACTCATCATTGTCCGCGGCGTTGATTACCGGTATTCTGACCTTCATATTCCTGCCTCTCCTGACACGACTGTGGTGGCCCTTTACGGACCGGTACGACCGCCTGCATATCGGCGTGCTGTTTGCTGTTGCCGCAGCCATTGGTGTCTGGTGGCTGCTGTGGAAAACGACGATCGGGTTTGAATTACGAACAGTCGGCGCCAATGCAAACGCTGCGCGATACGCGGGAATGAATATTACACGCAATATCGTCCTCGCGATGGCTATATCCGGCGGCCTGGCCGGCATAGCCGGTACGATAGAGGTACTCGGCGTATCCATCTGCCGCTGCCTGCCGCTATTCTTCTCCAGCGGTTACGGTTTTGACAGCATCGCTATATCACTGCTGGCGAACAATAATCCATTCGGTATCCTGGGCGTCTCATTCCTCTTTGGCGCTATGCGCAACGGCGCCGATCTGATGGAACTGAGCTCGGGGGTATCGAAGTACATCATTTCGCTGATCCAGGCGTTGATTCTGCTGTTTGTGTCTGCGCCGCCGATCATCCGCTGGCTGTTCCGCATTCGCTCGGAGCGCAAGCTGATTGATGTGTCAGTGACCGGCGGGTGGGGAGGTAAAGCATGAGCCAGTCAGCCAGTACTGCAGCGACAACCCGCCTGTCAAGTGTAAGGCAACTGAAGGGCCGCTGGTGGGTCACGGCGCTGTTCAGCCTGTTCCTGGCGGTTGCGGCGTGGATGCTCTTGAATCTCATTATCGGCGGTCAATGTCAGGGCGAATGTGTCGTCGGGACACTGGCGCAGACGTTGCGCGTCGCGACACCGATTGCATTTGCGGCATTCTGCGGCGTTCTTTGTGAGCGTTCCGGCGTAGTCGACATTGGCATTGAAGGAAAGATGCTGATGGCCGCCATGGTGGCATACGCCGTGAATCTCTTCGCGTTTCAGGCATTGAAGGGTTCCATGGGCGAACAGGCTGCCGGTGACCTGAGCCGCTGGCTGGCAGTCATCCTTGGCGCGTTGTCAGCGGTCATACTCGCGGCCCTTCATGCGGTTGTCTCAATCGAGTTCAAAACCAATCAGATCATCACCGGCACTGTGGTCAATATCCTCGCGCTGGGCTTGACAGGATTTCTATATCGGCAGTTCCTGGCAGAGAATCTGCCAGCAGGGCCGGGCACGTTTCCCATATTCAATGTTCCTGTGCTCAGTCAAATACCCGTTATCGGGCCGATATTCTTTCAGCAGAAGCCGTTGACGTATATGATGCTGATCTCAGCACTCCTGATCCACTACGTGCTTTTCTACACACCGTGGGGTTTGCGAACAAGGGCCGTCGGCGAACACCCGCGCGCGGCAGACACACTTGGTATCGGCGTCTACCGCATCCGCTACGTCAACGTACTGGCAGGTGGATTGATCGCTGGTTTGGCCGGTGTCTGGTTTACTATCGAGGGAGTGGATGTCTTCAATCCGATGATGACAAACGGTCTGGGATTTATCGGGCTTGCGGCCATGATCTTCGGCAAATGGAATCCCTTCGGCGCACTGATTGGTGCGTTGATTTTCGGTCTGGGAACCAGCGTCACCTCGACGGTCAGCATCTTCCGCCCGGACATCCCGTCACAGATTCCTCAGATGCTGCCCTATCTGCTCACGATCATTGTGCTGACCGGCGTAGTCGGACGTGCCGTCCCGCCCGCAGCCGATGGCGAACCGTATGTGAAGTGAGCCTGCTGTGGCAACCTGGCGCACAGTATAACGCTTGTCATTCCGACAGACCGCGATATAATCGGTTAGCTTGCCCCCGTGGCGGAATTGGCATACGCGGTAGGTTGAGGGCCTATGCCTTCGGGCGTGTGAGTTCAAATCTCACCGGGGGCATGGATTATCTTCCAAGATTGCCACCTTCATTCATCAATCAACACCAGAACGGAATACGGTTCCAGGTCGACAATACCTTCATACTGCATTCCAGTAATCAAATCCCGCATCGGGTGCTCGAGTGTAACCATAGCCGGTCTGTTCTCAAGCTCAACCACGATCATCCCGGACCTCCCGACCCCTTTGCGCGGTACGATGAGTAAGTTGCTCGTGACCCCCGGCACAGCATCAATACCTATATCGAGAAGCAGTGTGCGCATATCTTCAGGTCGGGGGAGGGTGCCAAGCAGGATGATCTGCCCGCGTCCAACACGCGTGCGGCTTACGGCCGCTAACCCTTCCAGCGGCCCGTCCGTGTAGGTCGCCAGCGCTTCCGCATCCGTACTGCGAAGCTCGAAGGCACTGTACCAGACGGTCCCGCTTGACTCGCGGCCATCATTCCAGCGCAAAGTGAAGTCATGCGGGTCAGCCGGTATTTCATATCGGCAATACGTGTCAGTCCATTCCTCAAGACTACCAAACGGCGCAAACACATACTTCGTCGCATCGACCGTGCGCACATCCGACAGCGGCCCAACAACCCATGTACCGCCAGCACGGACCCAGGGCAAAATACGAGCACGTAAACCAGCTTCATCCAGCGCCGGCAGCATAGGCGACAGCACAACCGAATACCGATCAAGTGCTGCATTCGGGTCGATGACATCAACCATCACATGAGCATCGTGCAGCGGCTTGTATACCCCTTCAATGATTCGCCTGCCATAGCTGAAGCTATTGACCATTGGTTGAAACTCATACATCCACCATGCCAGCTCAGAAAAATGCAATGCGACGTTCGCAACAGGCTTTGTTCCAGTGATAAACTCGCGTGCTGCCTTAAAGCCGGCAGCAACTTCCTTCACTTCGTTGATAATATGCAGCGGCCTGCCCGCGCTGGATATTACCGACCCATGCATGACCTCATGCCCGCTCCAGTGCGCTCGCCAGAGCCAGTACAGATTCGCTTCTCCACCCAGTGCAATCGGTATCCACGAATTCGCTCGACAGAACCCCGGTTCGCGATACCCGTTTGCCGCCGTCGAGCCGTTCCAGCATGTGGAAGTTTCGGTATTCCAGAATGGCCGATCTTTCAACGGGCGCAGGTAATCCATCCAGAATGCGGCTTCCCACAGATTGTCCGCCGAGTTGTAATGATTGAACTGCGCCACATCGAGTTTACGGGTCATGTCATAGTGACTGATGCCATTTGTCGGCATCATATCGGTGCCAATCGGCGCATCGGTATATTGATGCAGAACTTCAGCCTGTGAATGGATGAAGTCGATGTATGAATCAGCCTGAAAGGACATCCAGGCTGTCAGTAGAGAGGGGTGATGCCACGTATCCGCGCGCGGATAGGGTATCTGATCAAACGACTGGAACGCCAGACTGAAAATATCCATCCCCCAGGTCTGGTTCAGCTTCTCAACCGTCCCGTAGCGATCACGCAACCAGCGATGAAAGTAATCGACACATACTGGACAGCGGCAGCCGCGTCTGGACGGGTGGGGATACACTTCGTTATCAATCTGCCAGCCGATGACGCTGGGATTGTGGCCGAACTCCTCACCCATACGCGCCACAATGCCCGCGCATAGCTCGCGATAAGCAGGGTTATTAGGGCAGACATGTCGTCTGCCTCCATGCTGCGCACGGATGCCGTCTGCTGTGTCATGCATGGCCAGCACTTCGGGATATCGCTCCGTAAGCCAGATCGGCGGTGTGGCTGTCGGCGTACCCAGGATCGCAGCAATCCCTGCCCTGCCAAGGCGGTCAACGACATGGTGCAGCCAGGAGAAGTCGTAAACGCCTTCAGCCGGTTGCATGCGTCGCCAGGCAAATTCGCCCATCCTCATCACGTTCATACCCGCGTCGAGCATCAGCCTGATATCGTCATCCACCTGCTCAAGAGGCCAGTCTTCCGGATAGTATGCAGCGCCAAGATATGGAGGCTTAACTGGTGACATGGATTTACTCCGGGAAATCATTGAATCATTCTGACTCTGAATTTATCTGCTGATCGCTGCCTGCCTTGTCAAGGATAGAATATCCGCATGGATTACAGCGAGATCAATCGTCTTACGCAGCGCGAGATGGACGCCCTGACATGGCAGTACTTCTACAGTCGGCCCGGCGACAGGCAGGTTGACTCTGAAGGTTATTGGAGCGCGCGCATGGGTGTCCGTATGGTGTTCCCTCGCTATAGCCTGGATGCGGCAGCTTTACATCGGATTGAAACCGAAATAGACCGCCGCGGCCTTCTGAATATTTATCTCCGCTATGTATCACGTGCAACAGCAAGACCTGATATAAGCGTCACAGACCTGTCCACGATTGCACCGGATGTCCGGCAGCGTGCTGCTTTGCTTGCAGTACTCGCCGACGCCGGCACCAGGGATGTGTGAACTCGTGACCTGATCCATCTATACACGTTGAATCGTCAGGGAACGACGACACGTTGACCGGTT
>JAKALH010000102.1 GCA_021813225.1 Chloroflexota bacterium | reverse complement strand
CGACTTTGTGACGCTGCAGGCCGGCGACTTCATGCTGCTGTGGCCGGATGACGGGCACATGCCGGGCATGGCCGTCGCCGAATCCGCGCCTGTGAAGAAGGCTGTCGTCAAGATTGCCGTCGGGTAAATCCGCGACCTGACAGGTCTCATAGGCCTGTCAGGTCTGGTCGGTATTCGGCGTTTATACAAGCAGATCGCCGTTCAGCGCGACGCGCGCCTGCACGGGCAGCGGGCGCTGCAGGATGTCCAGCACCGGGCAGTGCTGGTTGACGGTCTGCACCAGCGCGCGCACCTGCTCCGCCGGGTTGGGGCTGCTCAGGTTCACCTCGTACACGATGCTCTCAAAACCCGCCGGCTGGTCGGCGACGCCGAAGAAGCCGCGCGGGTCCAGGTCGCCGGAGACCTTGATATCCAGATGCTCGATGGTTACCCCATGCAGCGCGGCGTAGGTGGCATAGACGATTTCCTGGCACGCCCCCAGGGCTGCGAGCACCACTTCGACCGGGTTGGGTCCCAGGTCGGTGCCGCCCAGCGACGGCGGCTCGTCGATGGTCTGGTGGAAGTTGCGGATGTCGATGGCGGTCTCATACCCGCCGACCAGTTGCGTAGCGGCGCTGAAACGCACCCGTCCGCGCTCCCCGACTTCGCGCAGGTGCGCCTGGATGGCGCGCACGGTGGCGGGATTCGCCAGCGTCAAGGCAGCGGCATCGCGGGTTTGCTGAATTTCGATTGTTGAAACAGACATGGTCATACTCTCCTGAATGCACGCGCAACGCTCCCCTGCTCCATGAGCGCAGAGCGCCGCGCAATCGATGGCGTAACGTCTGCCAGGCGCGCGGATGCGGCTGGTCAGGCGACGACAGATGCGATTGAAAGGGACGAATTGGGAACGAGCGGGTCACCGGCCGGCGCAGCGGCAGGCTCCCGCTATATACAGAGGCAGGCCTGGCAGCAGGACATCATGCGGACAATACGATCTTTCATCACTGGCATCTCTTCTATTCAAACCGGTTAGCTGACACGAAAAACAAAACGCCCTCTTGCCGCGGGACCGACAAGAGGGCGTTAACAAAACCTGTTAACGCGTGCTCTCATCTTCCAGTAACGGCTGCCGGAGTTGGCACCTTGCTGTTGCTCAGGTTGCCGAGGTTTCACAGGGCCGGTCCCTCCACCTCTCTGGATAAGAGTGCGCGTTGCGCTCAAAGATGGGCGTGATGGTAGCAAGCCGCAGGCCGTTTGTCAATAGGGAAAATGGTATTCCAGCGCATGTTTTGCTCAGGGGGGCGTCAAACCTTAAAACGGCGGCGGTAGTCGCGCGGGGTGATGCCCAGCGTGACCGCGAAGGCGCGCGACAACTGCGCCGAGTCGCCGAAGCCGGAGCGCTGTGCGATCTCGGTGATCGACAGCGGCGTGGTGCGCAACAGCTCCTGCGCGTGTTCCAGGCGCAGCCGTCGCAGGTAGGTGGCGGGCGGCACGCCCACCTCGCGCGCAAAACGCTCGGAGAAATGGCCGGGCGACAGGAACACCAGCGCGGCCAGTTGCGGCACCGTCAGGCCTTCGGCAAAGCGCGTCTCGCACACGTGGAGTATCTCGGCCAGCACGCCGCTGCCCGCCGGCGAATTGCCGTCGCCGGCAGCCGGGGCATCCGGCGGCTGGGTGTGCACGCGCGCCAGGTACACCAGCAGGCGGAAGAGCAGCCCGCGCACGACCGCCGGGGAAATCGCCTCGTCGCGGCGCATCTCATCCAGCACATCCTCGACCATGCGCTCCACATCGTGGTATTGCGGCGCGGACAGGTGCATGCGCACATCGCGCGCCGCGCCTTTGCGCCGCCCTGCGCCGCGGATGAACATGTCGCGGAAGCCGGCCAGCGCCCCCAGCGCGTCCAGCTCGCCGTCGGTGAACAGCGGCGCCTGGAAGCAGAATACCTCGGCTTCCAACTGCCGGTAATCGCGGTAGCTGTGCGTGGAGCCGGGCGGCGTCATGTACACATCGCCGCGCCGGATGGGGTAAGGGTGCTCGTTGATGACGTGAATGCCGCGCCCGCCGCGGATGACGTACAGCGCGTAAAAGTCGACGTGTTGCCAGGCGCCCGTGTCGCGCCCGTTCTCGTACCACTGGTGCAGCGCCGCCAGCGGAAGATCGGCGCGCCAGCGGCGCGCGCGGTACGAACTGAACAGTTCCCGGGTGGCCTGGGTTGGTGTGTGCGCCGCCATGCTCCGCGTTGCCGTGAAAACATCAAATCCATCCGCGAAAATGACAAGTGCTGCCGGATGGTTGCCATTACTATACCGCCATCGGTCGATTTATTGTCTGTGGATGCGGAGGAATAGATGTTAAGCGAGAAACAGGTGGCGGATTTTAAGGCGAACGGGTTCGTGAAGGGCGGGCGCGTGCTGAGCGACGAGCAGGTGGATGAACTGCGCGAGCAACTGGCGCTGGTCATCGACGAGAAACTGCCGCGCAAGCCGGTGCGCATCAGCAACCTCAGCGGCAAGGCCGACGCCCCGGTCTGGCAGATCGTGAACATCTGGGAGGCCAGCGACACCTTCAACGCGCTGGTGCACAACCGCCAGATCGCCGAAGAAATCGTGCAGTTGACCGGCGCGACTGAAGTGCGCCTGTGGCACGACCAGATCCAGTACAAGCCCAAGGCGGTAGGCGGCGTGAACATGTGGCACCAGGACTCCCCGTACTGGCCGAATATCGGGCCGCTGACGGCGCAGGTGACGGCGTGGGTGGCGCTGGACGACGCCGACGCCGAGAACGGCTGCATGAGCATGGTTCCCGGCACCTATCACTGGGGCAATAACATTGATTTCCTGCATACGTTGCCCAACTTCCACGCCATGCCCGACGAGTTCCAGGGGCATCCCCTGAAAGTGCAGCTCTGCCCGGTGGGTAAAGGCGAGGTGCACTACCACCACGCGCTGACGTGGCACGGCTCCGACGCGAACACCAGCGGCCGCCCGCGCCGCGCCATCGCCCTGCACTTCATGACGCAGGACACGGTGTACGTCGCCAGCGGCAACCACATCATGAAGCCTTTCGTCGAGGTAGCTAACGGCCAGAAACTGCAGGGGACGCACTTCCCGCAGGTGTGGCCGGTCAACTGATTCCGGTCCGATCTCCTGACCGGCTTAACAGCCCGCGGCGCGAAATACGCCGCGGGCTGTTATATTTTCATCCTGCCGCCAACGCGGCGACATGGAAACTCGTTATACTCGACTCCATGCGCTGATGCCTGCTGTATGCGGCAGGGTGCCGGCGCGCGGGAGGTCAAAGGTGCTGCGATTCGCGTACGACACGATCAACTGGGGCGAGACCTGCGATCTGGCGGCGGCCTGCGCCGAGATTCGTGAGGCCGGCTGGAAGGCCGTCGAACTGTTCGGGCACTCGCTGGACTGGCTCGGCACGCCGGCGCACCTGAAGAAGGTCATGGACGGACTGACCCCGGCTACCCTGTTCGGTTCGGTTGCGCTGCCAACCGACGAACAGCAGCGCCAGATTCACCTGCGCCGCGTCGAATACGCCGCCGAGATCGGCGCGGAGGCCTACGGGCTGGTGGGCGGCGGCCGGCTGCGCACGCGCCCGCCTGCAGCCGCCGAGATCGGCGAACTGGCCGGGTTGTGCGAGGACCTGGCGCGCTACGGCGCGGCGCTGGGTGTGGCGGTGGCCTATCACCCGCACACCGGCTGCACCGTCGAGACGGAAGCCGAGATCGACGCATTGATGAACCAGACACAGGCGCTTACGCTGTGTCTGGATGTATCGCACATTGCGCTGGTGGGCGAGGACCCGCTGGCGCACCTGCGCAAGTACCGGGCGCGCACCGGATATATCCACCTGAAAGACTGGGCGGATGGCTCGTTCACCGAAATGGGGCGCGGCAAAATCGGCATCGACTTCCCGGCCATTCTGCGCGAACTGGAGCAGCAGCAGTTCAGCCATTGGGTCGTCGTCGAGCAGTCCCGCAGCGAGGTTTCCCCGGCCCGCAGCGCGCAGGTCAACGCCGATTATCTGCGGAGCATCGGGTATTCCATCTAGGCGCGCGGCATGGCGCAAGCGGAGGATCACAACACATGACGCTGACACTGGGCATCTTCGGCACGGGCGTGATGGGGCAGCGCCACATCCGCGGCCTGGATCGGCTGCGGCGGATCGGGCAGTTGCGTTATGAACTGGCCGGCATCTGCGATATCGCGCCCGTCAACGCGGAGAAAGGCGCCGCGCTGGCGGAAGACCTGCTGGGCCGCCGCCCGCAGGTGTTCGACTCGTTTGAGGCGATGAAGCGGGGGCTGGGCCAACTGGACGCCATCCTGATCACCACCGCGCCGAATACACACGCGGACCTGGGCATCGCCGCCATGCAGGAGAGCGTGCATGTAATGGTGGAGAAACCAATCGGCCTGACGGTGAAGCAGGGCTGGCGGCTGGTCGACGCCGCCGACGCCAACGACTGCCGGCTGGCGGTGGCCGAGAACTACCGCCGCGACCCGATCAACCGCCTGGCGCGCGCTCTGCTGAATGCGGGCGTCGTGGGCAGACCCTACCTGGCGGAGCAGTTATCGTCCGGGTCGGGCGAGAATGTCATCATCACGCCATGGCGGCACCTGCGGCGCTCCTGCGGCATCAGCGTCGACATGGGTGTGCACTATACCGACATCCTGGAATATCTGATGGGGCCGATCGAGAGCGTGGTCGGGATGGGGGCAGTGGTCGATAAACAGCGCCGCGGCAGCGACGGCACACTGTACCCCGCCGACGCCGAAGACCTGACGGCCGGCGCGCTGCGCTTCAAAAGCGGCGCTATCGGGGTGTGGCTGCTGGATATGGCCGGGCGCGGGGCGGGGCACTTCAGCCGCATGATTCACGGCACCGGCGGCACGCTGAGCATCCCCGGCGACCGCACCGGACGCCCGCTGCAACTGGTGCAGCGCCGCGGGGGCGACGATGTGCCCATCGCGCCGGAGGACCTGCTGGCGCTGGTGCCCGACTTCCGGTTGGACCCCACCACGGCGGCGCTGTTCGGCGGCGACCGGCTGACTTCGTATGACCTGCCGTGGGCGGACATCGACGCGGGGCTGCTGGCAATCGAGCATGACGACTTCGTGTCCGCCATCCTGGAACATCGCGCGCCGGAAGTATCCGGCGAAGGCGGGCTGCGCGACCTGGCGCTGATGTACGGGCTGCTCGAGTCCGAGCGCCTGGGGCGCATCACCCATATCGAGGAACTGATCAGCGGGGCCGTGTCGAGTTACCAGGACGAACTTGAGTAGCGTATGGATAAACTGAATATCGCGGTGTGGGATTCGGTCGGCAACGTGATGTGGGGCGTGCGGAGATGGGACGAATGGGGGCCGGCCGGTCAGCAGTCGCTGCTCGAAGAAGACCCGGACGCGCGCGCGCACGCGCCCAGCTTCGACGAACTATTTGCCGGCTACGAGACGGCGCTGCACCGCGTGAGCGACCTGGCCGAACTGATTGCCCACATCGAAGATGCCGACTTCCTGGTGCTGCATAAGGTGATCGTCCCGCCGGAAGTGCTGCTGCGCGGACGCAGGCTGCGGCTGGTGCAGCACCTGGGGCTGGATTACCGCGGCATCCCAATGGACGCGGTGCGCCGACTGGGCATTCCGGCGGCGGCCACCCCGCTGGTGAACTACCTGGCCGTGGCGGAACACACCTGGGCGCTGATCCTGGACCGCCTGCGCGTCATGCCGCAGCAGCGCGCCTGGATGCAGTCGCGCGAGTATCTGCGCCGCCAGTGGGGCATCGTGCCGGGCAACCGGCTGGTGCGCGACCAGACCCTGGGGCTGGTCGGCTTCGGCGAGATCGCGCGACCGGTCGCCCGCATCGCGCGCGCCTTCGGCATGCCGGTGCTGTACTGGGACGCCGTCCGCTTCGAGGAACTGGAACGCCAGTACGAGGTGCAGTATGCCGACTGGGAGACGCTGTGGCGGACGGCGGACGTCATCAGCATGCACCTGCCCATCAACAGCCGCACGCAACAGATCGTGGGCGAGCGCGAGATCGGCTGGATGAAGCGCCGCGCGCTGTTCGTGAACACCGCGCGCGGGAAGCTGGTCGACCAGCCCGCGCTGGTGCGGGCGCTGCGCGAGCGGCGCATCGGCGGCGCGGGGCTGGATGTGTTCTACGATGAGCCGCTGCCCGCCGACGACCCGCTGCACGAACTGCACGAAGACCTGAGCTATCACGTCACCCTCACGCCGCACAGCGCGTGGCAGGGCCACTGGACGCACATCCGCGACTCACTGGAGATCTGGCACAACGTGCTGCGCGTTCTGCGCGGCGAACCCGTCCGCTTCGCGGTGAGTTGAGGGCGGCGTGACCCGTCAACAGGAACTCCCCCGCGCCGCCGGCGGTGCTGTCGACCGAGCAATGCAGCGCATATGCCGAGCCGCACTGCCGGTCGCGCCCCTTCGGCGAGGTCGGCTCCATGAACAGCAGCAGATGGCCCTCGCCGATGATGGGCGTCACCGGGCGCAGGCGCGGCGAACCGTCGGCCAGCACTGTCGCCAGATAGGCCGGGCCGTGCGCGAATCGTTCCGCGCCGAACGCGGCCAGTTCGGGCGCGGCCAGCGCAAAGTCCTGCCAGGAATGTTCCATAGCTCCTCCTGAAATTACGGTATCGAGTGAAGCGAAATATAACACCTTCCAGCAAGCAAAATGGCTTACATCTGGGGAGCGATACCGCGCTGGCGGCCTGAGGGAGGAGGCTCTATGCTCTCCGCTGGAAGCAGATTATGACGATAGCAACAAAACAGGGCGCAAGCCCGGTCGATCAGCGGGCGACGGCATTAACACGGGCGCGGTACCAGCGCCTTGCTAGATTCTATGATGTGATGGAAGCGCGGAGCGAGAAGCGCTTCGCCCCGTGGCGCAAGCGGGTGTGGGAATTGGTGCGCGGCCCACGTGCGTTGGAAATCGGCGTCGGCACCGGTAAGAACATGCCGTACTGGCCTGGGGATATCCAGATGACCGCCGTCGATCTCACGCCAGGCATGCTGGCGTTAGCGCGACAGCGTGCCCAAAAGCTGGGCCTCTCCGCCGACTTGAGGGTGGGAGACGCCCAGGCTCTGGACTTCCCCGACGCCAGTTTCGACACCGCTGTCGGCACGCTCGTTTTCTGTTCTGTGCCCGATCCGGTGCTGGGCATGCGCGAGCTGGCGCGGGTGGTAAAGCCGAACGGGCAGGTGCTGCTGTTAGAGCACGTGCGCTCGGTGAACCGCATCGTGGGTGCGTTGATGGATGCGCTGAATCCCCTCGTCGTACGCGCTATGGGAGCGAATATCAACCGCCGCACGGTGGAGAACGTACGCGCCGCTGGTCTGCGAGTTGAACGGGTGGATGACCTGGACCGTGTCGGCATCTTCAAACTGATTGTTGCCCGGCGCCGCAGAGAGTAGTTTGGTCAGGTCCACTCCCATATACGATACGCGCCGAAAGACAGAATCAGCCGAGGTAGGTTTGCGTCGTTTCTCTCTGCCTTGACATTAGAACAGATGTTCTATATCATAAAGACAGGGGGGTGACCATGGGCATCATTCTCGACTGGGCGCTGGTCTACAAGGACATGGGCCTGTGCCCCATACCATTGTCCCGGCGCGACGATCCAACCGACGCCAGCGGCAACAAACGCCCGCTGATCGCCGGCTGGCAGAACACCCCCATGCCCGACGACGCCACGCTGGAGCGCTGGTTCCATGACGACCGCCGCAACATCGGCATCGTGTGCGGGCGCGCCAGCGGCAATCTGATCGTCCTCGACTTTGACGACATGGGCGCGTACATCGACTGGCTGGAAGCCGCCGACCCGCCCTCCACCTACACCGTCAACACGGGCGGGCGCGGCGTGCACTGCTACTACCGCCTGACCCGCACGGCGCAGTTGCCGGGCAACCACAGGCTGACCGGCGGCGACCTGCGCGGGCAGGGCGGGCAGGTCGTCGCGCCGCCCAGCGTGCACCTGTCCAGTCGCGTGTATGACGTGCGCGACCCCGCGCCGATTGCCGCCGTCGACCTGGACGCGCTCAAGCTGCCGTACCAGTTGCGCCAGATCGACCTGCCACGCGAATGGCGCGCGCAACTGGCGCTGGGAGACAGCGTCGCCATCGTCAATGCGCTGGCCGGCGCGCAGGAAGGCGACCGCAACAACCTGCTGCTGTGGTGCGCCTGCCGCCTGTTCGACCAGGGCATGCCGCTGGCGCAGGTGGAACTGACCTTGCTCGACACGGCGCTGCGCATCGGGCTGGGCCGCCGCGAGATTCGCGCCACCATCCGCAATGCGCAGATTCAGAGTCGCGAGGCGCGCCCGCCGCTCGCCCCGCACCAGTTGCTGGCTGCCCGACTGGAACGGCGCGGCAGCGCCGCGCGGTGACGGGCCGCACCCCGCGTATCCCGTAGAATGGAGCCTGATTCGACTGGACAGGCGGGAGATATGCCAAAACAGACAATTGACTTCATGTTGCCGGCGGCGCAGCCGGCCGTGCCGTTTGAGCAGGCAGCCATCCGCCTGCATCCTCTCGCCGACGTGGC
>JAKALH010000101.1 GCA_021813225.1 Chloroflexota bacterium | reverse complement strand
CGCATCCGGGCGCACCACCAGCGTGACGATGGCGGCAATCAGGATGGCGACCGGCGAGCCGATCAGCGGGATGAGCGACAACACGGCGTATACCAGCGCCAGTACGATGCCGAAATTCACGCCGAAAACACTGAACAGCGCGATGGTGAAGGCCGCACGCACCAGCGACGAAAAGACGTTGCCGCGCAGGAAGCCCCCGAAAGAGCGGTTGACGGCATCCATGACAACGTGCGTGATACTGTGCCACTTGCCGGGCAACAGGGCGAAGAATTGGCGCTCAATCAACTTGCCCTCGGTCACGATGTACAGACTGAGGATCAGCATCAGGAAGAACTGCCCGATTAACGTTGCCGTGCCGGTGACGATGATCAGGGCCTGCTGGGCGACCGAGCCTGCCAGTTGCGCGATGCGCGACGAAATTTCCTGCGCGCTGACGACGGATGTGATGGCATCGGGGTTGAACCCGAACTGTTGCGCGATGGCCGCCCAAGTGTCGACAATCATGCTGGGCAGACGGCTGGATATCTCCGGCAGGCGCGCGATCAGGTCAGTAGCCTGCGGAATGATGGCGGCAACGCTGATGGTAGCCAGTCCGACTACGATGACGATCATCACGGCATAGACCACCAGCACCGCGAGGCCGTATGGCAGGTGCCAGTGCGCCAGGCGGCGGGCCGGCGCCGCACCGTAACGCCGCTCGACCCATTTCACCAGCGCAATCGGGAACAGGGTGCGGTGAAGTATCTCGATGAACGGGTGCGCGGCGAATGCGAGGAACCACGCCCCGGCCAGCGTGGATAAGACGCCTGCCAGCGTCTGCCCGAATGCCCACAGGCGCTCGATGATTGCGATACCCAGCGCAACCACGCCCAGTATGAGCACGATGCGGATAATACGTTCCTTATTCATACCGCTGCACACCTCAGGCGTTCGACGGACTTATCGTCTTGAACCGCCGAATAACAGGCGCACCACAAACAGCAGCGCTACCGATCCGATGAAGGCCACCATAATCTGGCCGATCCAGTTTGCGGGAACGGTGAAATCGAGATTGGTGTTCTGGTTGACGAACCGGACGATGATGCCGCCCAGCACGCCCCCGATGAGACCGATGATGATGTTCCCGATGGTGCCGAAGCCGCGTCCCTGTACCAGCAATCCGGCCAGCCAGCCGGCCACGCCGCCGATCAACGCCGTAACCAGAATATTAAGGCAATCCATGAGTTCCTCCCGAATGCCATAGACGGATAGCGACATCCGGAACTTATGTCGGACCATGCCGGTTTGCCCCCGGCAACCGAGCAGCAGTCTGGCCGTGTCGCAGCCGAAGCATTCTCCCGGCGCGTCTATTATGACATATCCACTGGCCGGCGATGGCTGACTATCCTTTGCTGTCGAGTTTGATGACAGTCACACCGTCACCACCCTCACCTTCCTGACCGGTCTCGAAGGACTTGACCAGCGGGTTATCTTTGATCGCGTTGCGAATGGCGCGCCGCAATGCGCCGGTACCTTTCCCGTGAATGACGCGCACGAACGGCAGCGCCGTACGCGCGGCGCGGTCGATGTGGTCTTCCAGGCGGGCCACGCCTTCCTCGCCGGTCAGCCCGCGCAGGTCCAGCTCGATTCCGGGGGAGACGGGCTTATCCGCCATCCGGTACGGTTCGGAACGCTCCTCCTCCTGGCTGCTGCGCGCATGGCGCGTGCGCTCCAGGTCGCTCAGCTTGACGCGGGTACGCAGGCGGCCGATCTGCACATCAGCCTCTTCGCCGGTAATGGCGCCGACGATGCCCTCCGTTCCCAACGACCGCACCCGCACCGTATCGTTGACCTGGATGGCGCGCCTGCCCGGCGGTTCTCGGCGGCGCTCCGCCTCCGGCGCGGGCGGCAATGGCGGCGCGGCCTGCAGCGTGTCGACTTCCTTCTCGATGGCCTTGACGTTTTCCAGCGCGCCGCCGGCCGAAATGATGCGCCCGCGCAGGCGGCGCACCTCAGCGCGCAGGCCTTCCACTTCGCGCAGGGCGTCTTCACGGGCTTCGCTCAACAACGCCTTCCTCTCATCGTCCATGGCGCCCAGGCGCGCGCGGATACGGTCGGCGTTCCGCTCGGCATCATGCTGGGCGCGATGAGTGGCCTCGCGCGCCGATTCCAACTGGCGCTGGATTTTGGCGATTTCGGCCAGCATATCTTCGGCGTGTGCATCGTCAGTGTCGATGTATCCCTGTGCCTGCGAGAGGATATCCTGCGGCAGCCCCAGGCGTTGCGCGATGGCAAACGCATTGGAACGGCCGGGCAGTCCGATGGACAGTTTATACAGCGGCCGCAACGTGTTCGTGTCGAAGGCGACGCTGGCGTTCGCTGCGCCTTCCGTCATGTATGCCCAGGCCTTCAACTCCGGGTAGTGCGTGGCGATCATGCAGAACGCGTTTGTTTTCAACAGGTGTTCCAGAATCGCGCGCGCCAGCGCCGCGCCTTCGCTCGGGTCGGTGCCGGCGCCCAGTTCATCCAGGAGAGCGAGCGAACCGGCGCCGACATGCTCCAGAAAAGAAACCAGGTTGGTCAAGTGCGCGCTGAATGTCGACAGGCTCTGCTCGATGGATTGTTCATCGCCGATGTCCGCCAGGACGGAATCAAAGGTGGGGTAGGTGGCTGCCTCGGCCGGGACGTGCAACCCGCACTGGCTCATCACCGCAAGCAGGCCGATTGTCTTGAGCGCAACGGTCTTGCCGCCTGTATTGGGGCCGGTGATGACCAGGATGCGCGTGCTTTCGTTCAGCACGACATCGATTGGAACGACGGTCGCCGGGTTGAGCAACGGGTGGCGCGCCTGCTGCAGGTTGATGACGCGCCCGGCCGTGCCGCCTTGCAGATCGGCAACTGTGGCGCACACCGAGCGGGTGGCGTCGGCGTATCTGGCTTTTGCCAGCGCCAGATCAAACTGCGCCAGGGCTTCCACCGTGCGGATGATGGCGTCGCCGTCGTTACTCACCAGACCGGACAACAGCGAGAGCACCTTCTGCACCTCGCGGACTTCCGCCAGTTGCAGTTCCCGCCATTCGTTATTCAGTTCCAGGGTAGCGAGCGGCTCGATAAAAAGCGTCAATCCGCTCGCACTTTGATCGTGGATGAGGCCGGGTATGCGCCCTTTAAAGTCCGATTTCACGGGAATGACGTAGCGGCCGCCGCGCTGGGTGATGATGGCTTCCTGCAGGTAGGCCGAGGAGTTGCCGTCGGCCACGATGCGCTGAAGTTTCTGCATCAGCCGGTCGTGCACCACGCGCACGCGCCGGCGGATGTCGCCGAGGGCAGGCGACGCGGAATCCCGCACTTCGCCTTTTTCGTCGATGCAGCGTGTGATTTCATCGACCAGCCCCCCGCAGGGTTCGATGGCGCTGGTGACGGCGTTCAGTTCCGGATACAGCCCCGCCATGCGGGACAGCGTGCGCTGCACGTTCTTGCCGCTGACCAGAGTGTCGCGGATATCCAGCAGTTCCTGCGGCTCAAGCATACCGCCGCGCAACGCATGCAGCACATTGCCGCGCACATCGTGTGCGCCGCCGATGGTGAGGTTGTCATTGGCGGCCAGTGCTGCGCGCGCCTGAGTGGTCTCTGCCAGCCTGCGGCGCACCTCAACCGGATCGGTTGCCGGCGTCAGCCCGCGCACCAGTTCCGCGCTGGGCGGGAAGCTGCAGTAGTTCGCCACACGTTCCAGTATCTTCGGCAATTCCAGCGTATTGAGATGCTTCTGGTTCACACGGAAATTGTATCCTAACGCCCGGGTGCAGAAGCCAACTGCGGAACACTCAATTCACGACACATTTTCCGGCGAGCATCAATTCTCTTGCGCCGTTATGTCCTCTTCCCGTTTTGGGGAAATTGCTAATCTGTCCCGGCGTTTTTTTGTGGCTGGGGTAACTTGTATGTCATGGAATAACTGGTATGATAGTAAGCAATACGTGGGTAACGCAGGGGCAGGGCACGGCTGTAAGTAGAAACATCGAGATACGTCTGATTGGGAAGTTTCAGAGTAGCGGTTGCAGTGCAAGCCCAAGGAATAAACACGGGATATTTGTATCGATCCTGTCGCATCAACCGTCTCTCACCGAAGCCGGCATTCGCAACCGGCAGCATCGATTCGAATATCAAGTGCGGCGACTGACGATACGGCAAGTCGTGTGCATATTCTTGCAATATCGTTATTTCGTGAGCCGCCTTGTAAAGGCGGCAACCGCGCGGCTGATATGTGCGGCGTCGCGCAGCAGCCGGCGCGGACTAATGAATTGCTAGTCAACGACTCTGCCTGTCTCTTCGTGTATGGTGCTGTTTAGAGATGGGTTGCGGCGTACTGTGACAGGCGGACGTCTGCACTAGATCGGAACCTGATGGTCCCCCCCCCACCCACCAGGTTCCGATTCTTTTTTGTCTGCTTGCAGGTCGTTACAGAGCGGCTGCCTTTTATATATAGACTCGTCCCTTGCACTCGCATGCGGCCTGCGGCCTTCCTTGTCTGAAAAACAAACGCCTTCGAGCGACTGCCACTCGAAGGCGCTGTGACTGCGCGAACTGGTAAGGGTTTCTATCGATTCAGACTGCCGGTTACCGCAGCTGCGCTGATGCCGATCGCGGCGAGGATCAGGCCGATGATGAGTGTCACAATGAATATGATGACGCCGGTGATGATGGCCGTCAGGATGGCCTTGGTCGTATCGAACCCGGCGGCTTCGCGGACGCCGATGACATTGGCAACGATCTGCAGGATTCTCCCGATGATACCCAGGAACGGGATGACGCCGATGATCAGGAATATGGCGGTGTGTCCCGTGACACGCAGCATCTCACCCGTATCGGTGTCGCCCTGGAAGAGGGTTTTCGCGACGAATGCCAGCACCCACGAACCCAGCGCCCAGGCGATGAGCTGCCCGACCACCGTCACCAGTAAACTGCCGATGAAACTGCCGCTGAATATGCCGCTGATGACGCCGACAACCACGGCGACCACAACCACAATCAGGGCAGCCGTCTGGGTGGCGGATTTATCCTCGGCCACTTCCTTGTAGACAGGCGCCTTGAAAGTCACAATACCGGTCAATCGACTCACTAATGGTCCTTGAGCTTGCATGTTTAACTCCTGTAAATGAAAGATCACTCACGATGAGTACACCAGCCGGTTGCGGCAGTCGGACCGGCTCCACGCACGCCGATAATTCTATCCGAATACCGGTTTTCGGCGTTTCCATGCCCGGGTTGGCTTAGCCGACCGGTAAGCGCCGGCAGGACTCTCAAAGCGGTTTGATGATCAGCCACGCGGAAACGATCAGACCGGAGACGACGACGATGCTGCGCACCAGGTTCTGATTGATCCGTTTGGCCAGCCGCGCGCCGCCATAGCCGCCGATGATCGCGCCGATGGCCATCAGGATTGCCAGCGGCCAGAGTATCTCATTGCGGATGATAAAGTAGACGAGTGCGACGCCGTTAATCACCGCGGCGAGCAGTGTTTTCACCGCGTTCATGCGGTGTATGTTGTGCATGCCCATGATACTGAGCGACGCCAGCATCAGGATGCCGATCCCCGCGCCGAAGTACCCCCCATAAGTTGCCACCAGAAACTGAAAGACGACACCCCACACAGTGCCGGCCCATGACACGGGTTTCTCAGCGCCTTCAGTATCCTGTCTGGTCAGGCGGTTGAAGAGATTCTTGCCCGCAAACAGCAGCGTTGCGAACAGGATCAGGTAGGGTACGATTTTCCCGAATATCTCCGGAGCGGCGATCAGGGCTACGGCGCCGACCAGCCCGCCGGCCATGCTGGGCAGCGCGAGCGTCAGCGCCAGTTTGCGTTGCGACGGGATATCCTGGCGATACGCGATAGCGCTGCTGATGGAGCCGGGCAGCAGCGCGGCGGTGTTGGTGGCATTAGCCACCACCGGCGAAACGCCAAAGGCGATCAGAGTGGGAAAGGTGATCAGGGTGCCGCCGCCGGCGACCGAGTTGACCGCGCCGCCGAACACGGCGGCCAGGAAGAGGAAGAGGAGTGCGATTGGAGTCATGATTGGTTGTGGTTAAAGATGTGGAGATCAGAAGTCAGAAATCAGAAGTCAGAAGTCGGAAGTCAGAGACTAGAGATTTGAGATTGGTGGCTGGCTGAGATGCTGGCGACCGGAGGGGCAGGAAGTCGGCGGCAATAACCGGCGACTGCTGCCTGTCTTCGCCGCCAGTCTCTGGTTTTCAGATGATGAACTTCCCGCCGCGGAAGAATTCGACGCCGTCGGCGCTGATGCTGCCTTCCTGCATACCGGCGATCATGTCCCAGTGTATGGCGCTCTTGTTCTTTGCCCCCGTATCGGGATAGCCGCTGCCCACCGCCATGTGGATGGTGCCGCCGATTTTCTCGTCGAACAGAATATCGCGCGAGAACTTCGCGATGCCATAGTTCGTGCCGATGGCGAACTCGCCCAGCGTGCGCGCGCCGGTATCGGTGTCCAGCACCTTGAGCAGGAATTCTTCGTTTTTCTCCGCGCTGGCCTTGACCACGCGGCCGTTCTCGAACCAGAGCTGCACACCGCTGACTTCGCGTCCGTTGTAGATGGCCGGGTAGGAATAGCGGATCCAGCCGTTGACGGAATCCTCGACCGGGCCGGTGAAAATTTCGCCGTCCGGGAAGTTGCGCTTGCCCTGCGAGTTCAGGAAGACGCGCCCGTCGATACTCATCGTCAGGTCCACGTTCGGCCCCTGCACCTTCAACTGGCGTTTGCCCTTCAGAAAGTCCACGTAGCGCTGCTGCACCTGCCCCATGCGTTTCCAGCTTGCAATCGGGTCGGGGTCGTTGAGCAGGCAGGCGGAAAAGACAAATTCGGTGTATTCGGCCAGGCTCATCTCGGCGTCCATGGCATAGGCTTCGGTGGGGAAGCGCGTGACGCACCAGTTGTATTTGCCCTCGGCAGACAGCTCCATGCGTTTATTCAGGATGGGGCGCTGCGCCGTCTGCTGGCGCACGACGGCGTCCGCGTCGGCGTTCGACAGGCGCCGCGTGTTCGTCTCGGAGCCGATGCGGATATAGGCGTCAAACTGCTCGACGGAAATGCGATCAACCGGCGAGACGAAGTCCAACTGCGCGCCGCGCGCATACTGGTAAAAAATCTCGCTGGCGCCGGGCACATCGGCGCGCAGGTAGGCGTTGCCGCCGGCCTTCAGAATCTCCCGGTACAGCGACAGCAGGAGCGGCTGAGCCTCGAATCCCGTGCTCCACACGTATACAATCTGTCCGGGCTTCACCTCGATTGAGTAATTGACGATGACCTGTGCCATCTTGTCAAATCGGGCATCAAACATGATCAGAGTACTTCCTTGCTGGTGAATTTGGGTGCCATTGTAAGTGACAATGCATTCGCGATCAGTCGCGAGTTCCGCCGCTGAATCTGCCCCCGTTGGGCTTGACGGATTAGAACGGATGTTCTACAATCGAGGCGCTGCGATGCTCTCATCGCGCGAATACGCAATCAGGAGAATCTGCCATGCAAACGAATATCTCGCATATCCAGTTGAACGTGCACCCGACCAATCTCGCCTTCTACAAGGAGCTGATGGCCCTGCTGGGCTGGCGGACATTGTATGACGACCCGGCCCTGCTGGGCGTGGCAGACAGCCGCGGCGGCAGTCTGTGGTTCGACGCCCACGTGAAGGAAGTCAACAACGACTACGACGGGCCGGGCATGAATCACTTGGGCATCGGCGCGCCGGCACAGGCGGACGTGGATACGGTGACCGCTTTCCTGGAAGATCATGGCGTGCCGCCGTTGTTCGGGACGCCGCGCCACCGCCCGGACTTCGAGCCGAATCCCGCGCAGACCTACTACCAGGTGATGTTCGAATCGCCCGACCGCATCCTGTTTGAGGTGGTCTACACCGGCCCAAAGTCGGCGTAGGTCCGGGAAGCTGGCCGTGGGATGAGGCGATTCGCCCTATTGACCGGCAGCCTGCGGCGTGTTATAAATCACCGGCATACGCAGACTGCATGCGTCAACATTATCAGAGCGGATCTTAAGAGGTAAAACCAGTGACAGACATCAGCTTCAATCAGATGGATGGAAGAAGCCTGCCTGCCAGCCGGTAGTGAACTGTATCTGTGCCAGCAAAAGCCGTGGGCGCTTCTTCAGCCTGCGGCTTTTTTTGTTGTCCAGCACTGCTTGCGCATCTCAGAGCCGCGGGTTTGCACCCGCCTGACCCGTGGCACTGATGTAGATCGGAAAGGCCGCATTAGGGAGTCGGTCGAAGATGCTGCAAGTGAATCGCATATCCAAATCCTATGGTATCCAGCGCGTGCTGGATGAAGTGTCATTCATCGTCAACAGCGGCGACCGCGCAGGCATGATCGGCCCGAACGGCAGCGGCAAGTCCACGTTGTTGCGCATCATCGCGGGCCTGGAATCGCCCGACAGCGGCACGGTCAGCATGACGGCCGATATGAGGCTCGGCTACCTGGCGCAGGGGCAGGAAGACTCCTTCGGTGCCACAGTGGGCGAGGTGGTTGCATCCGGGATAGCCGGCTACAGCGCCGCGAAAAAGCATCTGGAACTGCTGG
>JAKALH010000100.1 GCA_021813225.1 Chloroflexota bacterium | reverse complement strand
TGCGGCAGGAAATCGCTACACGCTGAACAGCCCCGGCTCGTTCGCATCCGGCGGCGCCGGCTGGACGCACGGGGCGCTGGAACCCGGCGCCACGATAACGGGCACCGCCGGTTTCGAAGTGCCCGCCGGGATGCCCGGTCCGCGCGTCGAGTGGGACTTCACCACCGAGTCGGACAATCCCTATGTGGCGCGCGTGACCATCCCCTACCAGGCTATCGCGGTGCAAGCCACGGTTGCGCCGACGGCGGCGCCGCTGGCTGAGGTTTCACTGCTGAATGTGAACATCTCGCCGCAGGGCAACGAGTTGCGCATCGTCGGTACGGCGCGCAACCTGACCGACAAGTTCCTGCCGGTGTCGCTGCGCGATGTGCAGCTCAGCAGCAGCGGCAACCTGATTGCGCTGAACTCCAGCCTGCCGGCTTTCCCGTGGAACATCACGCCCGGCGAATCGCTGGCCTTTCAACTGACATTCGCCCGCCCGCCCGGCGGCCAGCCCGCCATCTTCACGCTGTTCGGGCAGAGCTTCGAAATCACCGGGCTGTAGTGATTGCCCGCGCATCCATACAGACAACAGCAGCGAACTGTCTGCCCGCTCTTGCCGCTTGCCTCTGCCCTCTTGCCTCTAGCCTCTGACTTCTTGCCTCTTGCTTCTGCCTTCTGACTTCTGCTTTCTGGCTTCTGGCTTCTGTCACTCAAATCTCAGTGCATCGATGGGGTTCAGTTGCGCAGCGCGGGCGGCGGGATACACGCCGAACACCACGCCGACGAGAATCGAGAAACCCACCGCCAGCGCAACGGCATCCGGCGTCACCAGCGCCTGAAACTGATTGTTCGACACCAGCGCCACCAGGCTGGCCATGCCCCAGCCGATGCCGATGCCGATGAAACCGCCCAGCAGCGAAAGGAACACGGATTCGAGCAGGAATTGAACCAGAATGGCTGACGATTTCGCGCCGATGGCCTTGCGCAGGCCAATCTCGCGCGTGCGCTCGGTCACGCTCACCAGCATGATGTTCATGATGCCGATGCCGCCCACCAGCAGCGAGATGGCGGCGATGGCCGCCAGGAAGACGGTCAGCACGCCGGTCACGGCACCGACAGTGTTCTGCAGGTCCTGCTGCGTCGCCACGGAGAAGTCGTCCTCGCCCCGGTAGGCGATGTTGTGGCGCTGGCGCAGGACTTCGGTGATTTCCTGAACGGCGGCGGCGACACGCTCCTGATTCACCGCCTGCACCAGAATGATGCTGACCAGCGTCTGCCCTTTGGCATTGCGCGACGGGAACAGCCGGTCGCGCGCGGTCGTGAGCGGGATGATGATGGTGTCGTCGTCGCTGTTGGCTACATTGCCGCCGCGCTCCTGCAGCACGCCCACAATCTTAAATGGCACATCATTCAGGCGCACCTCGTAGCCGGTCGGGTCGCCGCCATCGGGAAACAGCCGGGTGTAGGCATAGCTGCCCAGCAGCGCCACGCGCGAACGGCCGGTGTAGTCGGCGTCGCTGAACCAGTCGCCGTAGCGCGTGCCCCAGTTGTTCAGCAGGCGGTAATCGGGCGAAGTGCCGCGCACGCGCGCCGGGTACTTGCGCGCACCGGAAAATGCCCGCGCGCCGCCGCTGACGACGGGCACCACCGCCGCCGCGTCGGGTACCAGGTTGCGGTCGTTCAGCGCCGCGGCATCGGCTTCGGTCAGCGAGGCAGCGATGCCGGAGCGCGCGCTGGTGTTGGCGCCCAGGAAGCCGGCGCGGTTGGCGCCGCCTTTGATGTCGATGCGCACCGGGAACACATAGGCCAGGTTGGCGCCCTGCGCCTCGAACTGCCCGTTGATGTACTGGCGCACGCCGTTGCCGGCAGCCACCAGCGCAATGACCGCCGCTACACCGATGATGATGCCCAGCGTCGTCAGCACGCTGCGCAGCTTGTTCGCCGCCAGCGCCCGCAAGGCCACCCGCAAATTTTCCCGCAACATAGACATCACTACAGATTGGAAACCCGTCCTGTCTGATCGATTGATGCAAATATACCCCCGTATCTGTAGACGCTGGCGGAGCGCCTGCCAACGCCAACACATTCCCGCCTTTGCACTAAAATTTATCTGTCAGTGAGACTTTTCAGGCGCGCCTCGAGGCGCGCTTGTGTATGATTGTCGGAGGACATTATGGCTCTTAACAAACAGACGATCAAAGATTTACTCCCCCTCGACAGGAAGCGGGTGCTGGTGCGCGTGGATTTCAACGTCCCGCTCAAAAATGGCGTCATCACTGATGACACCCGCATCCGCGCCGCCCTGCCAACCATCCAGTTCATTCTCGCTAATGGCGGCTCCGCTGTTCTGATGTCGCACCTGGGACGTCCCAAGGGCGCTGATGCCTCGCTCAGCCTGCAGCCCGCGGCCACGCGCCTGGGCGAACTGCTGGGCAGCCCGGTCAAGTTCGCGAGCGACTGCGTCGGTCCCGCTGCCGAGGAAGCGGCGAAGGCACTGAAAGCCGGTGAGGTGCTGCTGCTGGAGAACCTGCGCTTCCATAAGGAAGAGGAGAAGAACGACCCCGCTTTCGCCAAGCAACTGGCGGCGCTGGGCGATGTGTACGTCGACGACGCCTTCGGCAGCGCCCACCGTGCGCATGCGTCGGTCGAAGCGGTGGCGCATTTTCTGCCCGCCGCAGCCGGTTTCCTGATGGAGAAGGAAATCAACTTCCTGGGCGGCGTGCTGAAAGCACCCGAACACCCCCTGGTCGCCATCCTGGGCGGCGCCAAAATCAGCGACAAGCTGCCGGTCATCAATAACCTGCTGCCGCTGGCCGACGTGCTCATCATCGGCGGCGGCATGGCGAACACCTTCCTTAAGGCCGAAGGCTACGAGATGGGCGACTCGCTGGTGGAGCAGGACGCTATCGACAAGGCGCGCGAGCTGCTGGCCTGCTGCAGCGGCAAGCTGATGCTCCCGATCGATGCCATCGTGGCGGATGCATTCAGCAACGACGCCAACACCGATGTAGTTTCGGTGGGCAACGTCAAGCCGGGCTGGCGCATTCTGGATATCGGCCCGCGCACAGCAGCCCACTACACCGACGCCCTGCGCAGCGCGAAGATGATCGTGTGGAACGGCCCGATGGGGGTGTTCGAGTTCTCGAAGTTCGCGGCAGGCACCACCGAGGTTGCCAAGGCCGTGGCGGCCAGTTCCGCTGTCACCGTCATCGGCGGCGGCGACTCCGTGGCCGCGGTCGAGCAGGCCGGCGTCGCGGACAAGATCACCCACATCAGCACCGGCGGCGGCGCGTCGCTGGAGTTCCTCGAAGGCAAGACCTTGCCCGGCGTGGCGGTTCTGCCGGAGAAGTAAGCCCAAGGGCTGGCGGCTGGAAGTCTGAAGTCAGAGGCCAGAAGCCGGGTGAGTTGCCATCGTCATGCCCGCGGATGCGGGCATCCAGGGCCAAGCTGCACCTCGGCGGCTCGTCCCGATGCCGGCATGGATTCCCGCTTGCGCGGGAATGACCACCTTCGGCCTGCACAGGAATGACGAGCCGCGGCTGCCGGTCAGACGGCTGCTGTTCTCTCGATCAATCCCCCGCCGATCACCTCGTCGCCGTTGTAGGCCACCAACCCCTGGCCGGGCGTGGCGTCGCGCTGAGGTTCGTCGAATGTCACGCGGGCGCGCCCGTCGGGCAGCGGTGTCAGCACGCAGGCGGCCTCTCTGGCCTTGTAGCGCACTTTGGCGGTGCAGCGCAGCGGTTCCGCTGGTGTGACGTCGCTGCAATAGTGCATGGCGCGCACACCCACTTCAAGCGTTCCCAGTTGTCCGGCCGTGCCGACGATCAGCGCGTTGCGCCCGGCATCCAGCCGCAGCACATACAGCGGCTCGCTGGATGCGCTGTGCGGCGACAGGTTCAGCCCCTTGCGCTGGCCGATGGTGTAGTACGGCAGGCCGTCGTGCTTCCCAATCACCTCGCCGGCGACGTTCAGAATCGGCCCCGGCTGCGCGATGCCGGGCGCCTGGCGCGCCAGAAACCCCCGATAGTCGCCCTGCGTCAGGAAGCACAGGTCCATACTTTCGGCGCGCTCGGCGGTGGGCAGACCGAACTGGCGCGCCAGTTCGCGCACCTGCGGCTTGGTATAACCGCCGCAGGGGAACAGGGCGCGCGCCAGGTCGCGCTGCCCCAGCACGTGCAGCACGTATGACTGGTCTTTCCGCGCGTCCACCCCTTTCAGCAGGCGGTAGCGCCCGCCGTTGGCGCCGTCGCCGGGCGGGAGCACGCGCGCGTAATGGCCGGTCGCCAGGTAATCCGCATCCAGCGCCCGCGCGCGCTGCATCAGGAAGCCGAAACGGATGGAGCGGTTGCAGTTGAAACACGGGTTAGGAGTGCTGGCCTCGGCATACGCATCAATCCACGGGTCGACCACGCGCTGCTTGAAGACGCTCTCCGCGTGGATATCGTAGAACGGAATGTCGAGCTGCCGGGCGATGGCGCGCGCGTCAGCCACGGCTTCCGGCGCGCAACAGCGGTTGGCGTTCGGCGCGCCCCACGCGCTGTCGCCCGCCTCGGCCCACAGGCGCAGCATGACGCCGATGACCTCATAGCCCTGCTGCGTCAGCAGAGCCGCGGCCACCGACGAATCGACGCCGCCCGACATGGCGACGACGACGCGCGTTCTATGCGTTGCACTCGACACGGTTGACTACCCTGCACTACCAGATCAATCTGATGTCTGATAATTGAATGAGATCTGCTTACAACTCTCCCGCCAGCAACGAAATGACATACTGACATATCCCTTCGGCGTCCCGCAGTGCCTGTTCAAACTCTTCCTGGGCAGGCGCTCCAGCGTCCATTTCCACAGGGTATCGGAAAGCGGTTGCATAGGGCGAGAGGGTTTCCGCCGCGGTAAGCCATTGTGAAAACCCCGGCTGTATCTGAGCAGCCAATGTAACCAGTGCGCGTGCATCGTGGGTTCGCAGCACATCAACATGGTTAAACAGCAGAAATCCTTTTAGTGCTTTTTCGGCGCTTTGCTGACAATGGTAAATTGCCGTATCGAGAATCGGGTCTGGAGGCGCCGCCAGCTTACGGGCGGTCTGCAGGTCGTTGTCAGATTTGCTCAGCCAACCCCTGACGAGTCTGATCCTTACCTCGCTCATAGATAGATAACCCTTCGTTGGCGATTTTGTAATCCATAGACCCGCGAATAACCTTCAGCGCATCATACTCTTCAGTAGTTTTCACGATGACATCGACCGGTATCGGCAAAGGGCCGATCGCATGGTGAGCCTGAACTGCGCGTTGATAGGGGGGCAGAATGCTGTGCGCCACGATTACCAACAGATCCCAGTCGCTGTATTTCGTTGGAGTGCCCCAGGCGCGCGAACCGAACAGAATGATGTGTTCCGGATGTAATGCGCTGACCAGTCTACTGATCAGTTTGCCCAGATCGGCGCGATCCTGAGGTGTCATCACCAGCATATCACCCATTTTACGAACCCGGCAGTTCCGCCGCGGCGGCGCGCACCTGCTGAACGCAGCGCGGCAGCGCGTCGATGACGGCATCGATGTCTTCCGATGTGGTGTGGTAGCCCAGCGTGATGCGCAGGCCGCCCAACGCCCATTCGCGCGGGACGCCCATCGCCAGCAGCACCGGCGACGGTTCCGGGTTGCCGCTGGTGCACGCCGAGCCGGTGCTCACCGCGATGCCTTCCACGTCCAGCGCCATCAGCAGCGTCTCGCCGTCGATATCCTTGAAAACAAAGCTGGCGTGATGGGGCATGCGATCGGTCGAGTGACCGCTGATGCGCGCATTCGGCACGTTCGCCAGCACGCCTTCAAACAGCCGGTCGCGCAACCCGCGCAGGCGCGCGGCCTGCTCGTCGCGCTGCGCGGACACGTACTTAATGGCTGCCGCGGTTCCCACCGCGCTGGCGACGTTGACCGTGCCGGGGCGACGGCCGCGCTCGTGCCCGCCGCCGGTGAGCGCCGGGATATACGGCGTGCCATCGCGGATGTACAGCACCCCGCTGCCCTTGGGGCCGTAGAACTTGTGCGACGAAAGCGCCAGCAGGTCGACGTTCAGCACATCCACATCCACCGGCATGTAGGCGGGGGCCTGCACCGCGTCGCAGTGGAAGATGATGTTGCGCTCGCGGCAGATCCGCCCGATCGCGCCGACCGGCTCGATGGAACCGATTTCGTTGTTGCCCAGCATCACGCTGACCAGCGTCGTGTCGGGGCGGATGGCGCGCTTCACGTCGTCGGGGTCGACGCGCCCGCAGCCGTCCACCGGCAGCATAGTGACGTCGAAACCGTACAGTTCGTGCAACTGCTCCACAGTTGCCTCGACGGCGTGATGTTCCACCGGCGAACTGATGATGTGGTTGCCGCGGCCGCTGCGGCGCGCCGCCAGCGCCGCGCCGCGCAGCGCCAGATTGTCGGACTCGGTGCCGCAGCCGGTGAAGACGATCTCGCTGCCGCGCGCGCCGATGGCGCAGCCGACGACGGTGTGCGCCTCGTCCAGCGCCGCCGCCGCGTTGCGCCCGTATTCGTGCGCCGACGCGGCGTTGCCGAAAGTCTCGCTGAAGAATGGCTGCATCGCCTCGACCACCGGCGGT
This sequence comes from Chloroflexota bacterium, assembly GCA_021813225.1. GTDB lineage: Bacteria > Chloroflexota > Anaerolineae > J036 > Brachytrichaceae > CAIXPS01. The sequence continues at coordinate 2,052 of JAKALH010000100.1, read as the reverse complement.
GCGATGGGGGTCGTGGCGGAATAATCGAGATAAATGTGCGGGCGACTGCTCTTGTCCATACCTGTATTGTAATCATGATGATGAGCGATTTATGAACGATTGCGCGTGCCGTATAATCGAACTTCCGCACAGAGTCAGGAACGGGGAGTATCGCAGGAACATCAAGGCATGGAAACGCACGTCAATGCCCGCAGCCGCGCCGGCTGGCGGGTGCCCGTCGTCGCAGTCGCCCTGTTGCTGGCAGCCTGCTCACCGCCGGGCGCGGCGAATGTATCGGCCCAGCGCACCTCTACGATTACGCGCGGCACGCTGGTGGCGACGGTGAACGCCACCGGCAACATCCAACCCGAAGCGCAGCTTGCGCTCACCTTCCAGCAGCTCGGCACTGTGGCCGAAGTCGATGTCAGGCCGGGGGATACGGTGAAACGGGGCGATGTGCTGGCGAAACTCGACGCTGCCGACCTGGAACTGGCGCTGCAGCAGGCTCAGGTGGCGCTGGTCGTGGCGGAATCCGCGTACAGCCGCACGCTCGATACGCCGCCGCGGAGCGATGTCGACGCGGCGCAGGCGTCGTTGAACGCGGCGCTGGCCGCATACGAGAAGCTCAAGGCCGGCCCTGCGCCGGAAGACTACGCCAGCGCAACCGGCGCGCTGGCAAACGCATCCGCCGGCCTGAAACAGGCCCAGATGGCCTACGACCAGGCGTACCGCAGCAATCCCGCCGGCATCAGCGGCAGCCCGGCGGCGCTGCAACTGGAACAGGCCACCAACGCCTATAACACGGCGAAAGCGCAGGTGGACAAGGCCAGCCAGCCCGCCAGCGCCGCCCAACTCAGCGCCGCGCTGCAGCAGATTGCCGGCGCGCGTGCCAGTCTCGACCGGCTGCAGCAACCCGTCAAGGCCTACGATGTCGAGCAGGCGCGGGCGCAGGTCCAGCAGGCGCGCATCCAGGTGGCGCAGGCGCAGCGGCATCTGGGGCAGGCAACCCTGCTGGCGCCCCGCAGCGGCGTGATCACCGCCGTCAGCATCAAGGCCGGCGAGCTTGCCGGCGCTCAGGCTGCCATGACGCTGGTCGACCTGTCGCGGCTGCATATCGACATTACGGTGGACGAAATCGATGTGGCAAAGCTGCACGCCGGCCAGGAGACGCTGGTGACGCTGGACGCGCTGCCGGATGTCTCGCTCAAAGGCGCCATCGACCGTATCGCGCCGACCTCGACGACGATCGGCGGGGTGGTTTCGTACGACGTGCGCGTGGTGCTGGCCGACCCGCAGGCGGCGCTGAAGCCCGGCATGACCGCCAACACGTCGGTCGTGCTGGAGCGCCGCGAGAACGCCCTGCTGGCGCCCAACTGGGCCATCCGGCGCGACCGCGCCACCGGCAAATCCTATATCACGGTGCAGGCTGCCGACAAGACGGCCAGAGAGGTGGAAGTCATAACCGGTCTGCACAACGAGACGCAGACCGAAATCACGTCCGGCGTCGCGGAAGGTCAGGTTATCCTCGCGCCGCAGACATCGAGCCTGTTGATGAGCCAGTGAGCTGTATCTGATACCGTTTGACTATGGCGGAACAAACAACGGCGACCGATACCCGCGTACCGGTCATCGACGCGCAGGATATCGTCAAGACCTACAAGATGGGCGACATCGAAGTGCACGCGCTGCGCGGCGTCAGCCTGCGCATCTACGCGGGCGAACTGGCGTCCATCATGGGGCCGTCCGGTTCCGGCAAATCGACGCTGATGAACATCCTCGGCTGCCTGGACCAGTCCACAACCGGTGTGTACAAACTCGACGGCGTCGACGTCGACCGTCTGAACGACAACCAGTTGGCATCCATCCGCAATCGCAAGATCGGTTTCGTCTTCCAGTCGTTCAATCTGCTGCGGCGCACGCCGGCCATCGAGAACGTCGAGCAGCCGCTCATCTATGCCGGCGTGCGGATGCGCGAACGCCGCGAGCGCGCCAGGCAGGCGCTGGAGTCGGTGGGGCTGGGCGACCGACTGAAGCACCACGCCAACGAACTGTCTGTCTGCCATCAGCAGCGTG
>JAKALH010000099.1 GCA_021813225.1 Chloroflexota bacterium | reverse complement strand
TGGCCTGTACACCAGTGTGCCGGCAGAGTTCACGATAGCCGTCAATGCCCAGCGCCATGCTGGTCTCCTCGGCGTAAACCTGGAATACAGGTTGGGCATCGATGGCATCCTGGTAACAGCCGCCCCCGTGCTCAAACAAGGAGTTGCCGCTGTCGAGCAGTAAGCGGCGCGCAGGGCCGTCTCCGTCGAATTCATCCACCAGCGGAAACATGCAACAGTAGTATGGCTTCAGCTCCCATCCCGGTTTGCCGGCCGCCAGCGATGAAGCCTGAATGGCGCAATAGCGGTCTTCGGGGCGCAGAAACACGCATGTCGTCCCACCCGGGTGGGAGGCATCTACGACAGTCGTCGTGCCGATGTATTCGCCGGAAGGAAAGGACTTGTCGTCGTCGTAGTGTTCAGCAAACCAGGTTTCCGGGTTGCGGCGCTCCGCAGGCATGAATGAAGCAATGGCCCCGGCATGGTCAATAATCGCCCTGGCCTGCGCCATATCAACCCAGACACCGTCCGAACAGCATCCGCCTTTACACTCGGTGATTTCGCAACGCTGAATTGGCTTCCGCTCCAGCATTGAAGAGTCAATCCACCAGTCTTTGATTTTGATCTGTCCCGCTCCCTCAACCATAGCGCCTGATTATACGGTTCAGTTACGTAGACACAAACCCGGAATGAAAAACGCCGAGGTCGTTTGCACAACCTCGGCGCAGCATCCAGCCGCCTGGACAGGCATACATGCTTCGGCGCGTCATGCTATGGGTACAGACCGCGTGTCCTGGTAGCTTCGGCAACCCGCCCGATTGCCAGTACAAGCGCCGCCGTGCGCAGATCGATGTTCATGCCGCGGGCAGTGTCATAGACATCGTGGAAACTCCGCAACATGATGCGCTCCAGGCGACGATTGACATCATCCTCTTCCCAGAACAACTGCTGCATATCCTGCACCCACTCAAAGTACGACACGACCACACCGCCGGCGTTGCACAGGATATCCGGTATCACGACAATGCCATTCTCATTCAGAATCCGATCTGCGTCCGGCGTCGTCGGGCCGTTGGCGCCTTCTGCCACCATGCGCGCCCGTACGGTGCGGGCGTTCGAGTGGTTGATCTGGTCTTCCATGGCAGCCGGGATCAGCACGTCACACGGCAGCGCGATCAACTCCGCATTCGTAATCGGTTCTGCGCCGCTGAACCCCTTAAGGCTGCTATGCTCCTTGCGGAACTGGCGCAGTTTGGGAAGGTCGATGCCCTTTGCGTTATATAAGCCGCCCTCGACATCGCTCAACGCGATGACCTTGCAGCCCATCTCATACGCGGTCATGGCGGAAATGGAGCCGACATTGCCAAACCCCTGTACGGCTACACTCGCTCCATCCAGTTTCCAACCATAGGTCTTAAAGGCTTCGCGGACGGTGTACATCACACCGCGCCCCGTGGCTTCAAGACGTCCGGCGGAACCGCCGATATTCACTGGCTTGCCCGTCACCACAGCCGGAACAGAATAACCGCGATGCATGGAATAGGTATCCATCATCCAGGCCATGATCTGCGGATTGGTGCCCATATCCGGAGCGGGGATATCGCCTTCCGGGCTTAACAGCGGGGCAATCTCAGTCGTGTAACGGCGCGTGACACCTTCCAGCTCGTGCAGGGTCAGTTTCTTGGGATCAACGAGAACTCCCCCTTTTGCTCCGCCATACGGTATGTTTACCACGGCGCATTTCCAGGTCATCCACATCGCCAGAGCACGCACTTCATCCAGTGACACGTTCATGCTGTAGCGAATGCCGCCCTTGGATGGCCCACGTGCGGTATTGTGGTGCACACGATAGCCCGTGAACATCCGGATATCCCCGTTGTCCATCTTGACGGGGAAAACGACGGTCAATTCACGTTTACAGGTTTTCAGAAGCTGGTCGTAACCGGGGTCAAGATTGAGGAACTGCACAGCATGATCAAACTGGGTCATTGCTGTGATAAACGCACTCTCCTGGAGAACAGCGGCCTGTTCAACTATGGCGCTGTTGCCATTCGATGTCTTCAAGGACATCTCAGGAGGTGCGACACTGAAAGTCGCCATACGATCATCCTCCAGCACACTTCGATTGTCGAATCGGCATCATGGCAGATCCGTAATCACATTCTAACTTCTTTGCGGGAATGCGCCAATAGGCATAACCCGCAATAACAAAAAAAGCCGGGTTCACCATGAATCCAGCTTTCATTCATCTGTGCGCCTGCGGGCGACTCAACCCACCAGCAGTACGGTCAGCAACATGACGGCGAACGCCGCCGGAATGATGAACGCGATGCCATACAGCGCTTTCTCGTAACGCAGATGCATATAATACAGCGCGATCAGACTCGCCTTCACAAATGAGATCGAAAGCAGAACGGGAATCAACGTCTGGCGCGGGAGCGCCGCACCAATCGTAATGCCGACTTCGATGATCGTACAGGCAGCCAGTATGGCGTATACGAGTACCGGGTTCGTCCGGGCATGAGCATGGGCGGCGTTCTCTGCGTGAGTATCTATTGACTGTTGCATGTTAAATCAGGTACACAATCGTGAATATCAGAATCCAGACCAGATCGACAAAGTGCCAGTACAGACCGAACATCTCTACCGTGGTGAAATTCGACGAGGAATAGGCCCCGCGGCGCGCCCGCATGGCGACAGTGATGGCCCAGAGCACACCGACCAGAACGTGCAATCCGTGCAGCCCGGTAAGAATGAAGAAGGCCGTGCCAAACGGATCGCCAAATCCGAATTTCTCGCCAAAAATCAGATGTTGATATTCGTATGCCTGCCCGCTCAGGAATAGGAAGCCCAGCAGAGCACTGAGCAACAGGAACATCGTCAAGCCTTTCGGCTTGTCAGCCTGTATTCTCTCTATTCCCAGCACCACCGTTAAGCTGCTGGTCAGCAGCAGGAAGGTATTGGTGCTGGCAAGCCACAGGCTGAGCTGTGCCTGCGTGGGCCAGGTCGCCGCATAATGCTTTGTGACCAGAAATCCGCCGATCAGTCCGCAGAAAATCAATAATTCCGAGCTTAAAAACAGCCAGAACCCGAACTTTCGGTTTATGTGGCTTCCAGAATGCACGCCAACATCCGCTTTAGACAATACAGGAGCTTGATTCATGGCGCGTATTTTATCAGTTTTCGGTATTGTTTCCAGCACAATTATCGCAGCGCGTACCACGCACTCTTTGATGTAAACTACGTTAGCCGCCGTAAGTTTTTGACACATTTTCCCGGCGACGGGCAACCGATGCCAAGCCCGCTCAAGCAGGCTGGATTCGCACTACGTTGCGCACGGGTTCAACCGCTGCGAAAGGTGCCATGAATTGCTGGCAGCGAACTTAGTCCAACGAAAAGGCTCAAGGAGACATGATGCGCGAGATAACCGTCGCTGTTGTACAAATGGATACCAGGCTGGGGGAACCTGAGGTCAACCTGGCCAAGATGTCGGAATTCGTGCGGAAAATCACATCCGAGCAGAAGGTCGATCTGATAGTTTTCCCCGAACTGGCCACCACGGGTTACGAATGTGGGGTTCGCTTTACCCAGTTGACACAACGCGTACCGGGTCCGGCTGCCAACGTCATGGCGCAACGGGCCAATGAAACAGGGACACACATCGCATTCGGCATTGCCAGTAAGGAACGCGTCGAGAGCATCCTGTTCAACTCGGCGGTGCTTGTCGGGCCGGAAGGCGATGTGGTTCACCATTATCGCAAGATACATCTGCGCGGTGAAGAGCAGATGTTGTTCCGCCCCGGTTTCAGGCTGGATCCGGTTGAAACGCCGATCGGTATGATTGGCCTGCAGGTTGGCTGGGACATGATGTTTCCCGAAGGCACCCGCTGCTTATGCCTGGATGGCGCAGAAATTATCCTGGTCAGCGCCGCGTGGGACAGCGCGCGCGCCGCGGAATGGCGGACGTTTATCTCGGCGCGCGCCGCAGAAAACGCCTGTTTTATCTGCGCCGCCAACCGCATTGGCGAAGAACCGGCGACAACCTTTTGCGGCGAGAGTATGATCGTCAGCCCGCGCGGAGAGGTGATTGTCGATCTGGATGAGACCACCGAGGGTTATATTGTCGCCAAGATCGATGTCGATGAGAATCGACGCCTGCGTGAAGAGACGCAGATTTTCCAGACCCGCCAACCACTGTCATACCGCAGCACGGTTCGCAAGTATTAGGTCGATAAACAGGATTGACTGTTCTCTGCCAGTTAATCCTGTCACACTCATCACTGCCCAACATAACGCAGGACGTTGAGCAGGGAGTCTATTACACTCAAGTCACTTGCGGCAACGGTGCCATTTCTCGTAATACCGCGTTCATCTTCAAACTCCAGATGGACAGCCGGCAACGCGCCGTGCGACGTGGCGATGGTGAGCAGCCGCGCGGTTCGTGTACGGTGGATGATCACAGACCACCCGTCGCGCTGGTTAGCGGGAACCAGGCGCGCTTCAGCGGGAATCGCCCGGAACGATACGGGCACGTGGCGCAACACTACACTGCCATAAGCCGCACCCAGACTTCCAAACCAGAGCAGGAAGGGGACGGGTTTGGCTTTTCGAGAACGTTTGCTCAGGTCTGCGAGCAGTTGAGGCACGCCTATCGCATAGTCGGCGCTGCGCACCAGCCAGTTCAGCGTCACCGCAACCAGAATGCCACCAATTATCAGCGCGGCGATCAGCCCCGCAATCCGGTATTGAGGTTTGGATGGCGGGTTCATGACGCCAAGAAACAGGCTTGGCTGCCTGGATTCGCCTCTTTGCATCAGCCCTACCAGCGTCATGGTCTGTATCCGTTCACCGGCCGGGGGCAGATTCTCATCCAGCACCATCAGCGGTTCGGCACCGGCATTCGTCATGAATGGGATGAAGCGCATGGCGCGATTAATGACGCCAAGAATGCGCGATTGCACCTCAACCGCACCGTCTGAAAGGAATGTGCCAGTTGCCCGCACATAACGATTTGCCATCGTAGATCGCAGACTGACTGGCGGCAACGGGTATATGGTTGTGTCCGAATCGAGGATACCGCGCACAACGAACAGTGCTCCAAACGCAGCGATAAGCAGGGTCAACGCGATAGTCTTCACCGGTCGATTGCGACCTGCGAAGTACGAAACCACCGACAAACGATTCATAAAGCGGATGATTACATCTGCCATATCCGCACGCTCTGTCGCCACGCCATTGATATACGAATATTGTGCCACAAATATATTACGGATGACTGATGAAATGCACTCAACAACCGTGGAACGGCGCAATGGATTGCCGGCTATGGTTCACCTGTTTTCACAGGAGGCGCTTCGCTCAAGGAACCCGCATCAGTCTGCACCCTGGCAGCCGACGTTCTCCCGGCATAGAGTTCCATGATCAACCACAGGGCCGCCACGGCTGCGGCGACACCGGCTAATTGTGTGATGCGTAATCCGAACAGAGTCGGCACTCCAGCTCGTGTGGCATCGATTAAAGCACGCAGACCGCCGTATAGCCCGACAAAAGCCAGGGCCACAACACCCTCAGGAACACGCCTGCGCAGAAGGTATAACAGCGCAACCAATATAGCGGCCAGGCCCGCCGCCTCATACAGTTGCACCGGGTGGCGCCACTCACCCCACAGGTAAATGGACCACGGCAACTGCGCCGGAATACCGAACGAATCACCGCTGAAGAAAGAGCCGAGTGCCATCCCCATAGCAAACACAGCGATACCCGGTGCGATAAGGTCAGGCAGATCAGGCGAAAACAGATGCTTTCGCCACAGGTAAATGGCTGCGAATACGATGCCGCACAACCAGCCCGTCTCAGGCAGCAATGCCGTCGTTGACGGTATCAGTGCCGACAGCGGTTCGCGCCCATAGGCCGCAAAGTTGGCGACGACGTAACCAGCCCGTGCGCCAAGTACGCCGGCGATCAAGCCATAGAACCCGGCATCGAACAGCTCATTTCCTTTCAAACCGCGTTCAGTTGCCAGGCGCGCGATGAGCATCAGCCCAAGCGTCATGCCCAGCAACACGGCCAGCAGCGGCGTCTGAATCGTCAAGCCGAACAGGTGCAGCAAAGGAAGCATAATTGGTGCTCCGCGGTTTCACAGGGGTCAGTGCGCTAAAAGCGCATTGACTTTACTTTCAATGAGCGGTCGGGTCATTGGCCCGCCATAGATGATGTCTCGTATCACGCCGTTCCTGTCGATAAAGTAAGTCGTCGGCAGGGCAGACACCCTGTATAGCCGCGTTGCCTGTCCGTCGATATCCAGCGCGATCGGGAATTGCAGTTTCTGCTGATGAACAAAAGCCGCCGCTGTGGCCGCCGGCTCCATTTGATTTACGCCCAGAATGACGACGCCGCGTTCACGATAGTCGCGGTAGACCTCATTCAGTGCGCCCATCTCCGCTCTGCAAGGCGGACACCAGCTGGCCCAGTAATTCAATACGACGGCCTTTCCCTTCAGGGCAGCGATCGATATGGTTTTACCGTCCAGTGTGTCCAGTGTGATATCGGGAGCAGCGGAACCGATGCGCGCAGCCGCCGCGATGATATCGCTGCCGGCGGCGCCACCGGGACGTGTATACCAGGTCCACAATAACCCCGCGACCGCGACAACGAGTAAAAGCAACCGATTACGAACTGACAGGTCAACCTCCCAGGGCAGGAAGCGACGCGGCGGTATTTTTCAGCACGGCGGCAGATTGCCGCAAGCCCTCAACCTCTCCATCGCTCAGCTTCAAGCGCAGCAGACGGTCAACTCCGGCGCCGCTGATTACCGTCGGCAGGCTGAGATAGACATCATCGATGCCATAGTAGCCTTGCACGAGGCTCGATACCGAAAGCACCGTGCGCTGGTTGCGCACGATGGCTTCGACGATGCGCAGAAGTCCGGCGGCGACCGCATAGTAGGTCGCACCTTTGCTCTCGATTATTCGATAGGCGGCATCGCGGGTCTGGCGATAGATATCGTCCAGGTCTGCCTGTTCGCAACCCATCTGATTCGCGGCGCAGTAGTCGGCCAGACGCATACCGCCGATATTGGCGAGTGACCACACCGGCACTTCGCTGTCGCCATGTTCGCCGATGATGTAGGCATGAACGCTGCGCGCATCGACGCCGAAATACTGGCTGAGCAGGTAACGAAAACGCGCCGTATCCAGTATCGTCCCTGACCCGATGACGCGGTTGGCAGGATAACCAGACAGTTTCCAGGTCACGTAGCTCAACACATCGACCGGGTTAGTGGCCACCAGAAGGATCGCTTCGCGTGTGTGCTCGATGATCTTGCCGACGATCTGCTTGAAAATCATGGCATTGCGGCCCAACAGATCCAGGCGCGTCTCGCCCGGTCGTTGTGCCGTGCCCGCTGCGATCATGATGACGGCTGCGCCGGCGCAGTCGGCGTAATCGCCCGCCCACACGCGTGTCGCATGTGTGAGCGGTACCGCATGGTTCAAATCCATCGCTTCGCCTTCCGCGCGGGCTTTGTTCGCGTCGATCAGGACAATCTCCGCTGCCAGCCCGCTCAGCAGCAGCGCGTAGGCGCACGTTGCGCCGACGTTTCCCGCACCGATAATGACAATCCTCGTCCCGTACTGTCCTGCCGGTTTCATATCATCTCCCGTGGGTCCAACTATCGCCGGGTATACACAAACGACATCTGAAAGGTGATTGTACAATCACAGGCAGACAGATATCTATGCGCAGAGCAGCGGGGTAACTGTACATCGGTTCGAGACCGCAACTCGTCCGTAAGCAAGAGGCGCGTTTCACTATCCGTGAATGTTAAAATCAGGAGTCACCATGAACCTGTTCAATCGTATTTTCACCATCCTGGCGCTAGTGGTTCTTGCTGTGGTTGGAACTGCAACACTCATCACCCCAGATCAGGTCCTGTTATTCATTAACAATACGGCAAATGCCATCCATGGCGGCCTGCTGGGCGGGGCTACCGACACCATGCGCCTTGCCATACGCATCGTGGTGGCGTTGATATTCCTTGCGGTAATTTTATTCCTGGTGTGGATGGAGACACGGCGTGTCCGTTCACGGCATGTTGAAGTGGCAAAATCTTCCGGCGGCCAGATCCGCATCCACACTGCCGACGTGGAAGAACGCATCCAGCAGCAGGTGGACGCAGTCGGCGGCATCCTCGGCGCGCGCGTTCATGTGAATGAGAAAGACCGCGCCGTTGTCGCCAGGCTGGATGTCCTGGCGGCTCCCGGCACCGACCTGGCGGCTAAAGGCGAGGAAGTTGCCGCAGTCACCCGTATTACGGTGCAGGACCAGCTGGGGCTTAAGCTCAGAGACAGGCCGCTGGTAAACATGAAAACGGGTAAAGTCAAGCCTGTGCCGGAGACACGCAGCCGCAAACCGGCTGCCGACAACAAGACCAGTGTGCTGCCGCCAAGTAAGCAGGCATGAGTTTAACGGAACTATCTGCAGCCCAGACCGGGCTTGTCGCACAACTGGAAAGTCTGCTCTATGCCGCAGGCGAGCCGGCATCGATCACGGCGATTGCCACGGCGCTGGACGCCAGCCCGCAGGACATAGAAACGGCGTTGGAGACTTTAGGCGAGCAATGTCTGTCGCGCGGCGTACGTGTGCAGCGCCACGGTAACGAGGTGCAACTGGTGACGGCACCGGAAACCGCCGAGAAAATAC
>JAKALH010000098.1 GCA_021813225.1 Chloroflexota bacterium | reverse complement strand
CGCCGACGTCGACGACGGCGCGCGGCTCTACGTGGATGGCAACATCGCGCCAGTTTTCGATAACTTCGCCAGCAGCGGCAGCCGCACCATCACCGGTTCAATCATGTTGACCGCCGGAAACCACGCGCTGGAGCTGCAGTTCGCCCAGCAGACCGGACTCTCGCACATCAACTTCTCGTGGGCGCAGGTCGTCGTCCCGCCCACGCCGACGCCGACTGCGACGCAGACGCCGACGCCCTCGAACACGCCGACACCCACAATGACGCCGACGCCTTCCCGCACGCCGACTCCCACACACACCGCGACAAGCACGCCGACTCCGACGCACACACCTACGCCGACACGCACAGCGACCGCGACGCCCGCCCCGACGGCATCTCCGACGCCGGTGCCACTGCCTACCGGCACTCCGTAGCCGGTTCAGCAATAGACGGTAATGGCTACGATTTCGACCTGGCTGCCCAGCCGGGTCGGCGTCGTCGTCTCGCCGCAACCGTTGGTAATGTAGACGCGCCCCTGCGGCAGGTGGTGTTCGCCGCGGTACAGCGGGCCATCAATCGGGACGATACGACGAGTCAGAAACGGCAGGCGAATCTGCCCGCCGTGGGTATGGCCGAACAGGAACAGCGCAGCGCGCTGGCTGATGTGCATCATCAGGTCGGGGTTGTGCCCCAGCACGATGCGCCGGGTTTCGTCGCCATCGGGGCACTCGCCAAACGCGCGCCGGATGTCGGCGTGCCCGTCCCACAGTTCATCCAGCCCGACGAGGCGCAGGCGGCCATCCAGCGGCACACACTCGTTGCGCAACAGGCGCACGTTGTATCGGCGAAAGACGCGCTGCAGGGCTGCGGCGCAGTCCGGGCCAGGCAGGCCGTAATCGTGGTTTCCCAGCACGGCGTACACACCCAGCCGCGCGCGCAGATCAGCCAGCGGCGCCAGCAGTTGCGTCAGGTCGCGCGGGTCGATGTGCCCCACAAAATCACCGCCCACCAGAACCGCGTCAGGACGCTGAGCGTTCACCAGGTCGACGACTTTGCGCACCCAGGCCGCCTTCTTCACCCGCCCGACGTGGATATCGGAAAAGAAAACAAGCTTGAGCGGCGTGCCGGTTGCATCTCCGGCGCTGCGGACTTCCAGGCGTTTCACGCGCAGCGTAAACGGCAGAATCAGGCGCGCGTATACGCCCAGCGCTCCCGCCAGCGCCGCCAGCACCCCCAGCCCGCCCCAGTCCCGCCGGCCGGCAAAGAACTGCAGCGCCGCAAACAGCAGCCCGGCGGGCATGACGACGACGCACGACAGCACCGCCAGGTCGAGCGCCTGAGCCAGCCACCGCTTCGTTGTGCGCGTCATCATGCGCAGGCGCCGCTTGTTTGTAATTTCCATCCAGACGGTTACCTCAGGGCATCTATTCTACAGGGCGGGTTGTGAGGAGGGGCCAACCTTAAAATTTCCAAAATGTGCGCCGCGTTAATCTTCTTCTACTTGCATTCAGTCATAATTTGATATATAGTCTTGGCCGATTTTCGTGTGGTGCAGCGTAACCAAAGGAGAAAATAGTTATCTAACGAATGAACGGATTGACTGTGGATTCCCGCGTCGCAGGCGCAAGCCCGTTACTCTTTACTTTTAACCAACCCCCGCAACAGGCGTTCACACTCGCCTACCCCACAACACCTGTTGGCCACCCCATCTGGCAGATACCGACACCGGCGCTGGTGATCAATCCCAGAAAAGCGGTTGCCAATTACCAGGCCATCCAGCGCGCGTTCCCCGACGCCACCGTGGGCTACACGATGAAGTCGAATCCGAACGCCATGATCCTCGATCCCATCGCGCGGCTGGAAGACTCGTGGTTCGAAGTGGCGTCACGCCCCGAAATTGAGGTGCTCGCCAGAATCGGTGTCGGTGGAGATCGTGTTTTTTACAGCAACCCGGTCAAGCAGATGTCTCACATTCGGGCCGCCATCGCCGGCGGCGTGCGGCTGTTTGCTTTTGACTCGGCCAGTGAAGTCGACAAGCTGGCTGCCTTCGGCCTGCCGCTGGAAGTGTATGTGCGCATGACGGTGCCCCACACCGGGGCGCTGTGGCCGCTGACGCACAAGTTCGGCGTGGAAGCGCACACCGCTGTTGAGCTTCTGGAAATGGCCCGCGCGCGCGGCCTGAAGCCGGTCGGCCTGGCTTTCCATGTCGGGTCGCAGTGCGTGCGCCCCGAGACGTGGGCCGATGCGCTGCGCACGGTCGCGCCGGCCTGGGCCGAAGCCCGCTCGCGGGGCATCGACCTCGACCTGATTGACCTGGGCGGCGGCTTACCGGTTGCCTATACCGGCCCGGTGCCAAAACCTGCTGACGTGGCGGCAGCCGTGTACCGTGTGCTGGGTGAAACCGTGCCCGGCGCGCACCGCATCCTGCTGGAACCCGGTCGCAGCGTCAGCGCGTCAACGTCCGATATGGTGCTGGAAGTCACCGGCCTGGCGGAGCGTCCGGACGGCCAGACATGGCTGTATCTGGACGGCGGCGTTTTCAGCGGCCTGTACGAGATACCCGACGGCATTCGCCCGGCGGTGCGGCCGATATTGGCGGAACCGCGGCCGCTCAGCATGACCACCTACCGGCTGGCCGGGCCGACGTGCGACTCGGTTGACACGCTGTTCGAAATGCGCTCGCCTGTGGAGTTGAAAGTAGGCGACCGGCTGATATTGAAGAACACCGGCGCGTATGTCTACGGCGTCGGTTCGACTTTCAATGGCTTCAGTGTGCCGGAAGTCTACGAAGCGTCGGAGTGGACGCTGGACATGGACGAGTTCCCCGGCATCTGCTGAACGCTGCGGCCAGTCACGTGCAATCGTACGAAAACCTCCTGCGCGGGCAGGAGGTTTTCGTCGTCTACAGCACGCGCCGCGCCATCCGGTTTTTCAGGTTTTTCAAAGATGGGCGGTTTATAGTCAGGTTAAACGTGGTCATGCTATGCAGCTAGCTGTTTCGTCGCGGTCATTCCAACGGGCGCTGTCGCTCCGCCGCATGGCGCTGGAGGATGTCCCTGCCGCAGCGCAGGAACTGGGTTACAGGGCAGTTGAAATTGACGACGCGCACCTGCTGCAACGCGCCGCCGCATGGCGGCTGCGCCACCCGCGCTTCCGAGATTACACTACCGCACGCCTGCTGCGCCTGCACGCGGCCTTTGAGCGGGCCGGCACGCGCCTGGTTGCCTGGACGGCGCACACCGACTTCACCTTGACGGAAAGGGCGGCGCGCTGGCAGTTGCATTATCTGGAAGGGGCTATCGCCACGGCCAACGACTTCGGCGCACGGCTGGTGTGCATCCGGGCCGGCGGCTCAGAGGACCCGACACAGGATGAGATGTTGCGCTGCCTGAGTGGCCTGCGCGCGGCGGCGCAACTGGCGGAGCGCTTCCGCACGCGCCTGGCCCTGGAAAACGGTTTGGGTATCACCCAATCGGTCGAACGCACCGCACAATTGCTGCGCGAGATTAACTCCCCCTACCTGGGCGCATGCCTGCGCTTCGACGCTGAAGACAGCGTGGCGCTGGCACCCTTTGCCATCCACGCCCACGCCCTGTCACATGCCTTCGATTCGCAGGGCCGCGAGACGACGGCGGATTATCCCGCCTGCATGGCTGCCCTGCGCGACGCCAATTTCAACGGCTGGATATCGATCCAGTACGAAGGCGACGCCGAGCCGGCGTTCGGCATCGTGCAGACGGCGGAGTTGATCAGCGCGCTGGCTTCTTCATAGCGGCGCGGGCCGGCGCTCAGAGCAGCGGCGTCAACAGGGCGATGGCGCGCCGGATATCCTCAATCTGCCGCGGCCCGCTGATCTCGCGCTCGATCGTCAGTGCACCCGTGTAACCAAGCGATTTGAGCTTCGGCAGCAGCGCCGGGAAGTTGACGCGCCCGTCGCCCAACGGTTTCTCCTCGCCCAGGTCGCGCCCATTGGTCGGGTACTCGCCGTCTTTGGCGTGTACGCCCCGCACATACCCGCCGATGATATCCAGCGCGTCAATCGGGTTGGCTTTGCCGTACAACAGCAGGTTGGCCGGGTCGAGGTTGATGCCCAGCCCATCGCGACCCAGGTCCTCAATAACGCGCAACAGCGTCACAGGCGTCTCCTGGCCGGTCTCGAAACAGAACGTCAGGTGGCGCGCGCGACAATAGTCGACGACTTCCTGCAGCGCGGCAAGTAAACCCGGATACAGCGGATCGCCGGGATTTTCGGGGATGAAACCCACGTGGGTGGTGATGCTGGAGACGCCGATGCGCACGGCGAAATCCGCCCCGGCTTTCAGCGCCGCCACGCGCTCGGCGCGGCGTTCCGGCGGGACCAGGCCGATCGTCGCGGGGCCTTCGACGAAGTTCCATACGGCAGGGCCGGGCACGCCCGTCCACAAGGTGGTTATCTCGACGCCATACTGCTGCGAGGCCGCCATCACACGCCCCGCCATCGCTGCGGTGAACAGCGCGGGTTGCCAGCACACCAACTGGCATGTCGGCAGGCCCAGCCCGTGCGCCTTTTGCAGTTCAGCTTCCGGCCCGGCCGGCAGTGCAGCCATCACACCCAGTTTCAATATGCTCATTCTCTCTCCTTTTGCTTACGGCATTACCACTTGGCCCGTTTCAACCGATTCGAGCGCCTTCGCCAGCAGCCCCAGTGAATCCCGCGCGGATTCGGGCGGGCATTCCGCCGGCGCGCGATTCTCCCGCACACAGTCCAGGAAGTAGGCGATCTCGTTGTAGTAGGCGTCGTGTGCGCCGTCGAACTCGGCCGGCCGCCCCGCCGCTTTCTTCATGTCGTCAAACACCTGCACGAGCGGAGTTATACGAGGATCGCAGCGGATAAAGCCGCGCTCGAACCAGGCGTCGTAACTGGCGACGAACGGCATCTGGACGTTGCTCCATCCGGCGTGCAGGTGCACCTGCGCCCCGCCGGCATAGTCGAAGACGGTATGCATGACATCATACGTGCCGGTGGCGCCCGACTTGCGCGCGGTGCAGTACAGGCGGTCAGGCTTGCCGAGCAGATAGTTGACAAAATCCACATCATGGATATGCAGGTCCTGCATCGGCCCGCCGCTGCGGGCCGGGTCAAGGAACCAGTTCTGCCACGACCAGATCGGCCGGCCGCCGATGCGCGTCAGGTTCAGCGAAAGCAGCCTGCCAAAGCGCCCGTCGCGCACGCAGTCGCGCAGGAAACGGTATTCCGGCCAGAAGCGGACACACTGCGCGATCATCAGCATTTTGCCGACCTGGCCGGCTGCTTCGATCATGCGACCGGCGTCGGGCAGCGCCAGCGCCATCGGTTTCTCGCATAGCACATTGCGCCCGCGCCGCAGCGCCTCGACGGCGTACGAAGCATGCAGGTAGGTGGGCAGGCAGATGTCCACGACATCAACGTTTTCCTCGGCGATTAAACGGCTGGCGTCGGCGTAGCGCCGTACGGCGCTCAGGTCGGCGGGACGGGTGTCTCCGGCGATATTGATCTGCACCGTGCGTTCAGCCGAAAGGCGGTCCGGCGTGATATCGGCGATCGCGACCAGGTTTGCTCCGGGCATCTGCAGGTATTTCGATGCGTGAAACCAGCCCATTCCGCCCATGCCGACAATAGCGACGTTCATCCTTGTTCCTCCTTACTTGTGCGCAGCCAGGCGCACGTCATCCAGCAGGTTTCACGCTTTCGGCGACGATGAGTTCGGCAGCGCCATAACCCACTGCGGTGAGCAGATGCGGGAACCAGCGGCACGACTCATCGGCGCCATAGCCGCCCTGATGCTTAGCCCATGCGGTGGGGCAGTAGCCGTACAACCCATTGGCATAGCCGGCGACCATCACCGGCAGCGGCTGCAGGGCGGCTCTGACCTGTAAGCCGATGTCCGAATACGGCTCAAACGGCATGCCGATCAGGCGTATATCATTGATCGCCGCGACGAACAGCTCACTGGGTAATATCTGCGGCAGCGTACCGGAGCCGGCTGCCTGCTTCAGTTCGTGCGCCCACTCCAGCATGGCATCCGCCACTTTCTCGCGCATCACATCGGCTGCGGCCCGCGCCTGCTGCCGGTCCGCTTCGAATCCAGCTATCAGTTCCGCAAGCTTCTGTGGGGAAGGCGGCGCATCCAGCGGCACCTGCAGCATCCTGCTGCCGGCGCGCAGTGTCGCATCGTCCATCCACACCGCGCCCTGCAGCGCAGCAATGGCGGCGCCCGCCAGTGTCTCGCCAATCTGGCGCGTATCGTCGAATGTACCGCTGCCCCAGCCGCGTTCGCGGTACACCACGGGGTCTACATCGCCGCACGTCCCCTGCAGATACAGGCCGATGCCGCCGCGCCGTTTCGCCAGAGCACGCGCCACTTCGCCGGGGTAGTCGGCAGAGAATTGCAGGTTGGACGGTCCCAGCACAACCGGGTGCGTGGCGTAGTTGACCAGTGTGGACAGCGGCATACCGTCGGCGCCGTCCACGGCCAGGACAGTCAAAGTGTCGTCAACCGCGTGCGAGGGGTCCTGGCGGTTATACCCAATGCCGCCCACCCGCGCGGTACCATGCGCCAGACGAGCCGGTTTCAACGCCGCCGGCAACGAGGCTACCAGTTCGACAACCTGTTGTTGCGCGCCGGCCAGCCAGTCCGCGTCGATGTAACCCATCACCCCGCGAAACGGCATGGTGGCCGGCCCGGAGTGGGTATGCGTGCATGAGATGAGGACGTTGGCGGCAGGGATCGAGCTTTGGCGGGCGATGCGGTCGCGCAGGTCCGCCACGACAGCCGGTGTGAAGCCGATCACATCGCAGACTACAAGGGCCAGGCGCGTGTGGCCGTCGTTGAGGAGCAATGCGCGCGCCATGATCGGGTCGTGGCTGCCGGTTGTGGGGCGCACGCGCGCGGCGAATCCCGTCATCCAACTGCCGATGGGCGGATTCAGATCGACCTGGGCTGCAGATGCCTTGAGCATAGTCACCTCACGCCGGGCGCAACTCGGCCGCGTTCTCACACACCTTACGAATCGCTGCGACGATAGCCTGCATATCCCGCTCTTCGGCCAGAAGCAGCGTGTGGAACAGCCAGAAGGTATCGGTGCATACCTGCTCGCATACCGGGCAATGCACCTGGCGATAGTCGACCCGATCGCCCAGGTAGGGGTGTGATGAAGGATCGGTGCTGGCGCGTTCGAACAGGGAGTTGCGGTACAAAGGGATGGTGTAGCCGGGCGAGGCGGGCACGCCTTCCGCCGCCAGCGCCTCAACGAAGCGCTCGCGCGTGATGCCCAGTGCGTCCAGGTTGAGGCGCACCGGATACAGGTGGTAGCCGCGCCGCGTGATGCGCGGGTCATTCTCCAGCGGAATGACACCGGGGATGTCGCGCAGACCTTCCATGAGCAGCGCGGCGTTGGCCTGCCGTTTCAGCGTGTGCGCTTCCAGGCGCGAGAGCTGCGCCAGCAGCAGCGCAGCCTGAAACTCCGTCAGCCGCAGGTTGCTGCCTGCGTTGAAGTGCTGGTACCACGCGCCGCCCTTGCGCCTGCCGACGTTCGTGTAGCTGCGACAATCGTCGGCCAACTGCTCAATATCGGTGAGGATAATGCCGCCTTCGGCGCTGGTGATGTTCTTGGACGCCTGGAAGCTGAATACCCCGCAGGTGCCGATGGCGCCGGTGCCCTTGCCCTTCCACTGGCTGCCCCAGGAGTGGCAGGCGTCTTCGACCAGCGCCAGTTGATGCGCCTGCGCGATCTCGCACAGGCGGTCCATGTCGGCCACATAACCGGCCAGATGCACCGGGATGATCGCTTTAGTGTGCGAGGTGATTTTACGCGCTGCATCATCCGGGTCCAGGCACAGCGTGTGCGCCTGGATATCGGCGAAGATGGGAATGGCGCCCACCCGCAGCACCGCGCTCGCGGTGGCCACAAACGTGTAGGGCGGCACAATCACCTCATCGCCGGGGCCGATGCCCAGAGCCGTCAGCGCGGTTTCCAGCGCCGTTGTGCCGCTGGTGGCGGTGACGCCATACAGCGCATTCTGGAAGGCGGCAAAGGCTTCCTCGAATTCCCGCACACGTTCGCCATACCACCATTGCCCCGATTCCAGCACGGCGAGCAGCCCCTGGCGCTCATGGTCGTCCCAGACCGGCCAGGTCGGCCATGCGATATTGCAGGTTTTGTCTCCGCCGTTAATCGCCAGTCTGCCCATGTTCGTCTCCAGTCGTCTAACGATTTCGCCACTCTATACCCGTTCGATTTAAGACCGCCATATCGGTAATATGGCAGCACATGGTTTCATTGTAGCCCGCGGCGCGAAAATGTCTTTACAATCGCCGCATGTCCAACGAACCGATACGCTTCATCGAAGAACTGGCCTATAACGCCTGGCCGGCCTCGGTCGTGCAG
Organism: Chloroflexota bacterium; assembly: GCA_021813225.1. Taxonomy (GTDB): domain Bacteria; phylum Chloroflexota; class Anaerolineae; order J036; family Brachytrichaceae; genus CAIXPS01. Next base: position 304 of record JAKALH010000098.1, on the reverse strand, counting down.
ATTGCCGATGGCTGGCGCATGCGATTTCATCACGGCGTGACGGCGCGCGCCAATTCGGTCTGGCCTAACGAGTGTCACGGCACAGTCGACCTGCAGACGCGCCTGCAATGGGTTGACGACTTCTACGCCCGGCATGGCCGCCGGCCCATCTTCCAGATATGCCCGGCCGCGCAGCCGTCCGGGCTGGGCGACGAGCTGGCAAAGCGCGGTTATACAGGCACGCGGCATACCAGCACGCAGACGGCAGACATACGCCAGGTTCTCGACAGCACCGCGACCAACCGCACGGCGGGCATCCATGTCG
>JAKALH010000097.1 GCA_021813225.1 Chloroflexota bacterium | reverse complement strand
CGCTGTCCTCGTTGCCGGCATCGACATTGGGATTGTCATTGACCTCGATCACGTAGGCGCGGTCGTCGATGTGTTTAACATCCACGCCGTACAAGCCATCGCCAATACCCAAAGGACTGGAAACGAATTCAGTTCAGGAATCCGTGATGAACCGCGCCCTGGGTGAGGTGTCGATTCAGAACAACCAGGTGACCATCACTCTGAACGCCCTCGTCAAATATATCCCGACGGAAATCGTAACGCTGTATGTGGCCGCTGCCTCGGCCACGCCTTCATTGCGTGTCGCGATCCCGGTCGTCGACGGCAAACTGGTTTACTGGGGGTTTGCGGCCCTGACGCCGGTGCTGCTTATCCTGATGTACGCCAGTAAACGGGCCAGCGACGGCATACCCCCGCTCCCCAAGGCGAAAGAGCTACCGTGGTGGAAAATGTCGGCAGCGACAGTGGCCTTTCTCGTCTGGGCGCTGGCGGTGCCGGGCAATCCATATGTGCTGGGCGACAGCGGGGCCGTCATAGCCGGGTTCGGTGCCATCATCATTTCAACATTGCTGACGTTGCTGGAACCAATTTTTGAGCGGCCAGCCGCTGCGTCACCACAGCCGCTGCCTGCGCCTTCCGGTCCGGCCCCGTCGCTGCCGCAAAATAACCCGCCGCCCACATCCCCCACAATTCCACCCGGCGGCGCGGGATAAAGTCGGCTGAGCCTTATGCCGCTACCCACATTAATGGATATCCAGTCCGCCGCAGCGCGGATCGGTCCGTATACCCATCGCACGCCGGTCATGACCAGCAGCGCATTGGATGCGATGTGCGGGGCCCGGCTTTACTTCAAGTGCGAGAATTTGCAGAAAGTAGGCGCGTTCAAGATCCGCGGCGCAGCCAATGCCGTTCTCTCTCTGTCGGATGGGGAAGCGACGAAGGGAGTTGCCACTCATTCCTCAGGCAACCATGCTGCGGCACTGGCACTGGCCGCGCGATGGCGGGGCGTCCCTGCTTTTGTCGTCATGCCGGAAGGCGCGCCGGAAGTCAAACGCGCAGCGGTAAAAGGGTATGGCGCAACGATATTCGGATGTGCGCCGACGCTGGCCGCGCGTGAAGCACGCTTGATTGAGGTTGTGGCCGAAACAGGCGCCGCGGTAGTGCATCCATACAATGACTATCGCGTTATTGCCGGGCAGGGCACGGCGGCGCTTGAGTTGTGTGAGGAAGTGCCGAACCTGGATATGGTTGTAGCGCCGGTGGGCGGCGGCGGATTGCTCAGCGGTACGGCACTGCTGGTGAATGCGCTCCGTCCGCATGTTCAGGTGATCGGCGCCGAACCGGCGCGTGCTGACGATGCCTGGCAATCGATGCAGGCCGGCCGTATCGTCACGGTCGAGCATCCGGACACAATCGCCGACGGCCTGCGTGCTTCCCTCGGCGACCTCACGTTCCCTATCATCCAGCGCTATGTCGCACAGATTGTCCGTGTGAGCGAGGATGCCATTGTCGATGCGACACGCAAGGTCTGGGAGCGCATGAAGCTGGTCGTGGAGCCTTCGGGCGCCGTGCCGCTGGCGGCTGTGCTGAGTGGGGAAATGAATGTTCGGGGGCTGCGTATCGGCATCATCCTCTCGGGCGGTAATGTCGACCTGGATCATCCGCCGTGGATACGATAAAGCGAAGGGGCGTATCCTGGCGTGATAAACTGACAGCCATATCCGTTCGAATACATTGTGATCGCTGAAGGAGGTTGTCGCGATGTCTCGAACTGCTCCAGCCGGTTCAGCAGGTGATGGCGCACTTGCTGTACGCGCTTTCATGAACAGCCTGTTTCCTGCCCCCCGCCACTTCAATATCCGCCTTGTTGATGGAACGGCCATCGAACCTGTCCTGGAACGACCGCGCTTCACGATTGTGTTGAACGGCGCCGGCGCGGCACGCCACATGTTCAGTCTGCCAATAGAGTTATCGCTGGCCGAAGCTTATATCCGAGGCGGGTTCGACATCGAAGGCGACATGTTTGCGGCGTTCCAGCTCATAGACGATATCGGCGCACACCCATGGGGTGCAAGGCAGTTGCTGTCGTTGGCGAGCCTGAGTCAGGCGCTGCCTCGCAATGGCCAGACTGCGGTTCTCGGCCGCGGCCCTCTTTCCTTAACGGGAACGAAGCATTCCAGGGAACGAGACCGTGCCGCCATCCAGTATCACTATGATGTCGGCAATGAGTTCTATGCGTTATGGCTCGACCGGCGCATGAACTACTCGTGTGCTTACTTCAAGACCGGCGGCGAGGATATTGACATCGCACAGGAGCAGAAGCTTGAGCACATCTGCCGCAAGTTGCGCCTGCAGCCTGGCGAACGACTGCTCGATATCGGCTGCGGGTGGGGTGGCCTGGCGATCTTCGCAGCACAGCAGTACGGCGTGAATGCGCTGGGGGTTACCCTCAGCACCAGGCAGGCGGAGCTGGCCAATCAGCGGATTGTGCAGGCCGGCCTGAGCGACCGTGTCAGTGTCAAGCTGCTGGACTATCGCGACCTGAGCGCGCAGAGCTTCGATAAAGTCGTCAGTGTCGGCATGTTCGAGCATGTCGGGCGCAGCCACCTGCCTGAATACTTTGCGCAGGTCATGCGCCTGCTGAAACCGGGCGGGCTGTTTCTCAACCACGGCATCTCGGTGCACCCCGGCGATACTGACAACCGGTCAGCGCGGTTGTGGCAACGCCTCGCTTCCCGGTATGTGCTTGGCTCGGGCAAATTCTCGCAGCGCTACATTTTCCCGGACGGTGAACTGGTTCCGGTCAGCGCCGTCAACGAAATGGCGGAGCGGGTCGGCTTTGAGGTGCGCGATGTCGAGAATCTGCGCGAGCATTACGCCCTGACACTCCGGCATTGGGTGGCGCGGCTGGATGCACGGCGACAGGATGCCACTCGCCTGGCTGACGAGACGACATATCGCACGTGGAAACTCTACCTGAGCGCCTCTGTATATGGGTTTGAGTCGGGGCACATCAACGTCAATCAATCGCTGTTGGCGAAACTCGATCATGGTTGTGCCAGCGTGCCGTTGACCCGCGCTGACCTGTATGCCTGACGTTCTGCCAGTCTGTTGAAATATCAGTGCTCCTGCGCGGCAGGGCGTATGGCAAGCAATGGGCTGAGCCAGGCCAGCATCAGCAGGCCGATGGTAGGATCGAACAGGGGTGGTGTCAATGCGGGGTAGGGGTAGTACTGCAATGTAGTCTGCGCGATGAAAGGGATCGGCAACAGCAGCAGTCCCGCGACGATGATGCTGCTGACCAGGCACAGGCCATCCAGCAGCGTGAACTGCTGGGGCCTATATACCGTGTGAGGCACAGCCTGCCCGCTAAGCCATAAACCTGTACCGATTGTCAGCACTCCTACTGCCATAATCGCTATCGCTGCAATAGCGATGCCCTTCACGATGAAGCTGGCCAGCCAGCCCGACAGGATCAGCACCAGACCGAGAGCCAGCAAGGTGCGCGTCTGCAGCGATGAATGGCGGTTTGCTGTCGCGCCAAAGCCGCGCGCAACCATGGCCTCGGCCAATTGGGTAGACTGCTCCAGGCCGCCGATCAAAAGCGGCAACCACAGAGGCAGCCAATCGCGCAGATGTCGGACGCGGTGTCCGCGCACAGCCTGCGCTTCACGCACTTCTTTGAAGCGGCGCGCCGTTTGAGGGATGAACGATAGCGCGATGCCGATTGTGACGCCCATCGACTGGAAAGCGCGCGGTGTACTGCGCACCAGTTGGTAAGCGGGCACCGCAATATTGAAGACGGAAAACACCGATACCACAGCGGTGATCAACAGACCGTTCAACGCGCCGTATACCAGCGCCTCCAGCGTCACGATTCCGCTGAGTAGAGGAACACTGCCCGGTATGGTTAACAGCACTGTATCGCCGAAGTGGACACTGATCGCATTAAACAGAGCGGACAACGGCACTGCCAGCGCGCCAAATCTCAACCACCATGTCGGAACGGCGGTGCCATTGGCTGATGCCATACGCACATTGACAATCTGTGCGACCAGCATGATCAGCACGAGGTACAGGGGGTTGCGTGTAGATAGAGCAACGGCAACGATGCTGGCGATCCAGACGACCCAACTGCGCAGGTGCATATGTACAGCACCCTCAAACTTTGTCCGGCGTCCGCGCGGCGAAATCCGTTGTGAACATGAATCGGTTCTTGAACCTGAGCAGCGCATTCAGCGTCGGTATGCCAAATAATGCCAGTAATGCGATATTACCGACCGCCGCAAAGATATCCCACACGGCTGATGTGGCCAGGTAGAACGCCAGGTAGCGTTGTATCCCCCGGGTCAGGCTGAGACCGGCCTGCCAGCTCTGCGCCGCATCGCCAGCCTGGAATGGCCAGAACCACAGGTTCATGATGGCACCATATACAAAGCCCCAACCAGCGCCGAAAATGCATAACATGATGATCTCCCGCTTCCTGATGCGTGAGACATGGGTGGAACCTGTCTTCGAACGGTTTATGATCTTGCGCGCCGCCCCCAGCCAACCCGCGCTCATCCCCATCCAGCCGGCTGTGAACATCTGATAGGGCAGCCAGGGGCCGATACCACCGGTGATAATGGCGGACACCAGCATGGTCAGGATTCCCATCAGGAAGCCAAAACGCCCGCCGAATACGTACCCGCAGGCAATAATGAGCAGGAAAATGGGGCTGAAGCCACCCGGCCCGCGCACCACGGCATCGGCAAAACGCAGCGTGCTGTTGATCGCCACGAGGATCCCCAGCAGGGCGATCATCCTGGCGCTGAGCATCTGCCCCTGTGTTTCCACGGCCAGTGCCGCCAGGCTGAGGCCAATCAATAATGCCAGTATCAATGGGGAGTCTGCGCTGTGCGCGAGTTGTTGGCTGGCCACCGTCGTTTGCACGGTGAGCGTAAAAAACGGATACAAAAACGCTGTGAGACCGATGAGCGATGTGAGGATATAGATGCTGATGCTCAGCAGACGCTGTACCGCCATATGGCTGGTCCGGTATGGCGCACCGCTCATGGAATGTCGCGCCGTGGGGTGCAACAATTCATTTGTGCTCATGGTTTCGCCTTCCGCGCGTTGTGCCGTGTTATCAGCAACAACACCACCAACCCGACACTAATCACACCGAACATCACATATCCCGCGGTAGAACTGCCTGAATTGCCGGGTTGTGCAGCAGGTGTCGCTGCTGGCGTGGGAGTATGTGCGACCGCAGGCGGCTGCGTCGAAGTTGCCGGTATTGAAGGAGACGGCGTGACTGCCGGCATCGCCGTATCAGTTGCAACTGCGGTTGGATAGGAAACTGGTGCCGTCGGGCTTGCCGCTAGTATGGCGGCAGGAGTTTCAATTGCTGTACGCGCAGGTGTTGTCGGTGCGGCCGCTGTTGCAGGCGATGAGGTTGGCGCCGTCGCAGGCGGCTGTCCCGGCGTCAGACTGGCGATGCTGGTCGCCGGAGCCTGTGGCGCTGTTGAGCCGCATATCTGATCGAGTGTCAACAGTGGCGGTGTTGTGGTGCTGCTGCTGCCGCTTCCCTGCCCGTAGACCCAACCGTTGACAGAGCCATTACGGACACTGGTGCCCAGCATCCCCATGGTCGAATACTTCCACGCGCCTCCCGATTGAATGTAGTAAATCCAGTAAACGCACGACTGGTTCAACACCTGGCAATCGCAGAAGCATTGCTGTGCGGGGAAATTACATCCGCTGTTGCCGATCTTGCACACCGTGCCGCCGCCCTGAATATCCACTACCAGCGGCAGTTGAGCGCGCTTCAACAGGTCGTAACCCGTGATCTGCGGCTCGGTGAAAGTGACACAGCGCGACACCACCTGCCCATTCCCGTATTGCACAACCAGCCCGGCCCGATTGGGACCGGGCTGGGCATTGGCGCGGATGACCAGCGCGGTCAGGTTGATTGCCAGCGCGGTGGCGAGCGATAAAACCGCTACGGCATAACGAGGCTTGATACGGCTGAGCATAGCGCAATGACAGCGTCGTGCAGTTCGACAGCCTAAGGACGGTGCGCCGGAGTGTACCGATAAAGAGCCTGTATCGCGCCAATGGTTGCGAGCGCGTTATCGGACGGGTAGGCACTCTGATAGGCGAACGCGCCGCTGGCCTGTTGCAGGACGATGATGGAACTCAGCGGATTGCCCTGGCGGGCAGCCCACGACTCCGGCTGATCGCCGCTGGCGACTATGGCCTGCGCCACGAGTCCGGTTGAGTTCGTGTTCGAGTCGGTTCCGTATGCGGAAGGCGACTGGTAAGGGAATCCGCCGTCGCTGTTCTGCAGACCATGCAGGTAGCCCAGGCCACGGCCCGCAGGACCCGTGTTGGCCGGCCAGCCCAGGGCAACAAGTGCCTGCACGGCCATGGCGGTCGTATCCACATCGGCCCCACCGCTGCCCATAAAGGCCCAACCGCCTGTGGGATACTGCAGAGATAACAGTGCAGTGATCGCATTGCCGGGAATGATGGCGCCGGCATCGGCCAGTGCGATTAACGCGGTGCTGTGCGCGTAGACATTCTCTCCGATGATGCCGGTCTTCTCGTTATAGCCATTCTCGATCTGCGTGAGCAGGTCCTTCCCGCCAAAAGCTCTGGGACTTCGACCTGACGCTTCCAGAGCCACCGCGATTTTCGCATATTCGCCGGTCGTGAGTTTTCCTGCGGCGACTTTTGATGCCAGGTAATTCAGCGGTGTGAGGCCCGCGGGCGATTTGACAGTGGCAATGTCGACCTTGCCAGCCGCCAGCGCGACAACGGCATCGGCTGTAGTGCCTGTATTGCTGCCTTTTGTGAAACCATTACTGAAACCGCCATCCGCCTGCTGCTGCTTCACCAGCCAAGCTAGAGCGCGCGCGCCCGAGCTGGTAACGGTGTCAGCCTGCACGGATGCGATCGGTGTGACGGTTGCGAGGAAGAGCGCAGCGGCTGCGACCAGCAGGCGCAGTCTGCGCGTATGTACGCTCAGATGGGTCTCCATTTTATAGAACTCCTTTGATTAACCAACGGACGGAAAAACAAAAAACCCGACCACTTCATGATGGGTCGGGCAGATACAGTTCGCAATCCCGATGCTGAAAGCCAGCCTGTTCAGGGTGCGCGAATCATGTTCTACCTCCTTGCATCGAGAAGGCGTGAACGAATCGGTTGAGGCAGGTATCCTGACTTGCTGATCCGCGCTTCGCACAAAACGCAGACCTGCTTACAGTTGCGGCACAGTGCTGGACTCCACACGACGATGTTGAACGTCGCGTGTCACCAGCTTCCACCTTTACGCCCTGGCATCCGGGCTTATATGCCCTTTGATAAGGACATCGGGTCACCTCAACGTTATTCGGTTGGTAAATACGCGAAGATTATAACCCCGCGCCACATCGTGTCAACGGCTGGCCCGAGCGGCAGAAAAGTACCACCTCTCGCCCGGCCCGTGCATGCCCTGGCAAAGGGTCTATTCACGGGTTTCGGATCTGCCGGCTGGCTCGTTTGCGCCAAAGCCGCCGCCGCCCGGCGTGCGAATGCTGAGGATGTCGCGCTCATGTAAGTGAATCGTGCCTTTGGCAGGCAGCATCGACTCGGCACCGTTGCGAATGAGCCAGTTTGAGCCTGGTGCGCCAGGCTCGCCGCCGTCCAGTCCATAAGGTTGAGACTGGCGCCGCTCGGTCAGCAGACTGATTTGTGCATCGCCGAGCATTTGAATGTCGCGACGTATGCCGTTACCGCCGGTGTACCGGCCTGCGCCGCCTGTGCTGTCGATGATTTCGTAGCGCCGCACGCGCAGCGGGCAGGCATACTCAAGCGCCTCGACGGGGGTGTTCAGCGTATTTGTCATGTGGCTGTGTACAGCCGACGCGCCATCCTTGCCGGGGCGGGCGCCCATGCCGCCGCCGATGGTCTCATAGTAGGTGTATGGCAACATGGTGCGGCTGTCCGGACCGCCGATGGTGACGTTGTTCATAGTGCCCTGGCTGGCCGCCGGCACCTGTTCCGGCACTGCCTGCGCCAGTGCACCCAGCAGCACATCGACGATACGCTGCGAGGTTTCCACATTGCCACCTGCAACGGGTGAGGGTTTTGCCGCGTTGACCAGTGAGCCGGCCGGCGCTATCACCGTTACCGGCGCCAGGCAACCCGAATTGTTCGGCACATCGAGGCCGACCAGACAGCGGAAGACATAGTACACCGCTGACAGCGTAATGGCATACACTGCATTGATGCTCCCTTCCTGCTGCGGAGCGGTGCCTGTGAAGTCCACGGTGGCCGTGTCGCCGGCGATCGTAACGGTTACGTGGATAGGAATATGCCTGTGACCCAGGCCGTCGTCGTCAAGGGCATCTGTGAAAGAGTAGTCGCCGTCTGGAATCGATGCAACGAGTTGCCGCACCATGCGCTCGGTATAGGCCAACAGGGCGTCCATGTAGCGGGTGACCTCATCATGACCGTAACGCCGCAGCATCTCGGACAGCCGGTTCATGCCGCGCCGGTTCGCGGCGATCTGGGCATGCAGGTCGCCGCGACGTTCCTGCGGTGTGCGCACATTCGCCAGAATGAGACCGAGCATCCCTTCGTCGATGACGCCGCCGGCGACCAGTCGCGTCGGCGGAATAATCAGACCTTCCTGATATATCTCTCGCGCTACGGGCATCGAACCAGGCATCATGCCGCCGACATCGGCATGATGAGCGCGGTTGGCGACGAAAGCGAGTGGACGGTCGCCGGCGGAAGAGCCGTTGAATACCGGCGCCACCAGCGTG
>JAKALH010000096.1 GCA_021813225.1 Chloroflexota bacterium | reverse complement strand
TGGTGCTGGCGAATCGACGCGACCCGATTCACCCGTATGAGTATGGCGTAACGCTTGCAGATGCGTTCCCCGCCGCCATATTCCGGGAAATTACGCCGAAGTCAGACGATAAGGCGCGGCATACCGTCGATGTCCAGCACTATTTACAGGAATTCCTGCTATCGCTGCTGAACGTTCAGTCGGTCCACTCCAGCTCATAGTCGCCGATGTACACGGTATCGCCGGTCTTGATGCCGCGCTGTTCCAGCGCGGCAGCGACGCCGCTGCGCTCCAGCAGGCGTTGAAACCGCTGTACAGCCTCGTCGAGGTCCCAGCGTGTCGTCTCTACACGTTGTATCAGCATAGGGCTGTTAACTCTAAAACCGCCGCCTTCGCGCCGGATCTCGATGCTCGTATTGTCCTCAGGCAATGTCAACTCCGGTTCCGAATTTTCGACCTCAGGCGTCGGCAACTGATCGAGCAGCCGCACGGCTCTCTGGAGCAATAACTGCACGTTCATGCCGGTTGCTGCGGAGATGGCAATGCAGTCCTGGAACACCGGCGGTGCGTTTTCACTTGTGCAATACAGGTCATAGGCGGCCTGTGCATCGGGCAAGTCGCACTTGTTCAATGCCAGCACCTGCGGTTTGCTGTCCAGCGCATGACCGAACGCCTTCAGTTCAGCCTGGATTGTCTGGTAGTCTGCCGGTAAGTCATCACTGAGACCGTTCATCACATGGATGAGCACACGCGTCCGCTCAATGTGGCGCAGGAACTCATGCCCCAGACCGACGCCTTCGCTGGCGCCTTCAATCAGCCCTGGTATATCGGCAAGGATAACGGTACGGTTGGCGTCAATCTGAGCTACCCCGAGATTCGGATGCAGCGTGGTGAAGGGGTAATCCCCGATTTTTGGCCTGGCCGCGGTCAGTACGGATAGGAGTGTGCTTTTGCCTGCATTGGGCAGACCAACGATGCCGATATCTGCGATCAGCTTCAACTCAAGCTCCAACTCACGCGTTTCACCCGGCGCGCCATTTTCTGCCATTTGTGGGGCCTGGTTGCTGGGCGTAGCGAAACGGGCATTCCCGCGTCCACCTCGGCCACCCCGGGCTACGATCAATTGCATGTCATCAGCTGTGAGGTCGCCCAGCACTGCTCCGGTTGAGGCATCTCGCACGACTGTGCCCGGCGGCACCTCGACGAACAAATCCTTACCGGATCGCCCGGTCTGATCTTTACCGCGCCCATTGCGGCCATCTGCTGCGTTGAAAAGTCGTCGGTACTGGAAAGCATTGAGTGTGTTAAGGTGCCGGTTGACGACGAGAACGACATCGCCGCCGCGGCCGCCGTTGCCGCCGTCGGGTCCGCCGCGAGGCACCATGGATTCCCGGCGAAAACTGACGACGCCGTCTCCGCCTTTGCCGCCGGTGACTGTTATGTGGGCTTGATCGTAGAACATTTCCTCAAAGGTTCGGAATGTGTTGCGCAGGCGGGACGATTATTCTCTGACCAGGACATACACGGCGATGTCAGCGCGGAGTGCCGGCAACCTCGTTACAGGCCCATTCTGATTCAGATATACGGCCTGTTTCACTTGTGCATTGACACAGCCGACAAATGAATGGAACTGGTTTAGCGTAATTGGCCGCATACGCGGCTCGCCTGAACACAGGCCGTTGCCAACGCTGTCGCCGAACAGAACGCTCATGCGCCTGTGGATGCAGCCTGTGTTCTCGAACGAGATAATCGCATGCGCGCCGACGCGCAGCATTTCATGTACGACGGGTTCCGGTTTGTCCAGAAACGCGAGCGTCTGGCTGAGTATAACGTAATCAAAGGCGCCATCGCGATAATCGGCCAGACCTTCCTCGATATCGCCATGGCGGACCGACAGGCCGCGCGCGATGCAGGCCCGCACGTTCACTTCGCTCAACTCGACCCCGCGTGCGATGACCTGTCTGGCTTTCACCAGTTGCGAGAGGAGCGCGCCATCCCCGCAACCGAGATCGAGCACACGCGCGCCCTTCGGTATGATCTCAGATATCGCTTGCAGATCAAGCCGCTTGCTGGCCGTGATGCTGCCGTTTGCTGGTGTGTTCATATGTCGGCGGCGATGTCTTTGTAAACGGCTGCTGGTTTATATGATTTCGAGGTCATTAGCCGCCCGAGGAAGTCTCGCGCCAGTTCCGCCAGCCTGTCCACCTCAAGCAGGAATGATTCGTGCCCGTAATCGCTGACGATCTCGAAATAGGTCGCATCAAGCCCGTTCTGCAACAGACTTCGCACTAATTCCTTCGATTGCCACGACGGATATAACCAGTCCGATGTATAACTCACGACCATGAACTTTGACCGGGCGCGCTCGAATGCGGCAGCCAGCGAAGGCAAACCGTACGACAGGTCAAAATAATCCATTGCCTTGGTGATGTACAGGAAGGAATTAGCGTCGAAACGCCGCGTGAATGCATTGCCGCGATATCTCAGATAGCTTTCTACGGCAAAGTCCGTATTGAAATCGTATCCATACCGCTCGCGTTCCTGCAGGCGTCGCCCGAACTTTTCACGCATGGATGCGTCACTCAGGTAAGTGATGTGGCCAATCATGCGCGCGACCGCCAGACCGGCATTCGGCGGTGACTTTCCATAGTAATCGCCCTGATTCCAGTTCGGGTCGGCATAAATTGCCTGTCGCGCGACCTCATTCAAAGCAATCGTCTGTGCGGATAATCGCGCTGTCGAAGCGAGGATGATGGCGCTTTTAACCCGCTCGGGATAGGAGACCGCCCACTGTAGCGCCTGCATACCGCCCATGCTGCCGCCTGTTACGGTCAGAAGTTGCTCTATCCCGAGATAATCCAGCAGCCATCGCTGTGACTCCACCATATCGGCGATTGTGACGACCGGGAAGCTGAGACCGAAAGGACTATTGGTAGCTGGATTGACCGATGCTGGTCCAGTGCTGCCTTTGCAACCGCCAATCACATTTGAGCAGATGACGTAATATTTATCGGTGTTGAATGCTTTGCCTGGCCCGACAGCTTCGTCCCACCAGCCTGGTCGGCCTTCGTCCGGACTGTTAAAACCCGCCACGTGGGCATCGCCTGACAGCGCATGCAGTATCAGTATCGCATTGCTGCGGTCCGCATTCAGTTCCCCGTAGGTCTCGTAAGCGAGAGTGACAGGGTTTAACGTAGCGCCATTTTGCAGGTGCAGGTCGTTGTGAAACGTTGCATACTGGGTCTGGACGATTAGCTTTGTCATATCAAACGCGCTGAATAAAATCGCCCTCTTATCGATAAGAGGGCGATAACAATCCAGGTTGTCAAAGCCGTCTCTCATCTCCCAGCAATCCGCTGTCGGAGTTGGCACCTTGATCCCAGGTTGCCGAGGCTTCATAGGGCCGGTCCCTCAGCCTCTCATGATAAGAGTGCGGTTGATCGCACCAGATCTCAGCTGGTGACTTATTCAGTTTATATGTTGGGCAATAGAATACAGACATGATTCGTTCTTGTCAAGGTGCGATACCTGTGTACAATTAGCAGTTAGAATTTGCTTAGAAAAGACTTTGGGCGCAGATTTACTGCGTTCCCGTTATTTGCGACAGAAGCGACTACGCAGAACTGGCGATTTTGTGATAAGGCGAGATAAGATATAGTTGCTCAAGCAAGTTTATGAGGGTCAATATGAATCGAGGCATTGTAGTTCTTACTGCACTGATGGCTGGGCTCATTCTCGGGCTGTTCGCTGGCGCTTACATCTATTATGCCTGGATGCCTCCGGATTCGATATTGAAGAACGCTTCGCCAAAGTACCTGAACTTCGACAGCACAAACCTGACACCGCAATATCGCGATTTCTACATCGTTCGCGCCGCCGAAAAATACCAGCGCGGTCTGCAGCAGGGTTTGCCGAATCCCCTGCAGGGCGCTTACGATGTGCTCGGTGTCACTACCGGCGACACAACCATTGACGAAGCCATCACGATGGTGCGGTTGACTGAGAAAGTCGCCAACCATGAAGTAAATATCGCTGGAGATACCGGTCAGTTTACCAGGAACGAGCAGTTAGCGTTAGTCGCGCTGGGAGATGCGCTGGTATCCGCCAGGCAGTCCGGCAACTATCCTAAAGTCGACCCGTCAAAGTACCCGCCGCTGGTCGCTCGAACGACGACGCGCATTATCGGCCTGCTGATCTTTGTGCTGCTGGCCGGCGTCGCCGGTGGAGCTATCTATCTGGTTGACCACAGTGTGAAATCACGTGCGCCGTCTGTTGCGGGCGTTTTGAATGAACCGCAGACTCTGCCTGTTGCCGATTACCAGGACCACCCGACAACTCCGCTCGCTTCACCAGCGCAGCAGCCCATAACCGTCCCGCACAATATTGCCGTCAACATGAATCCGACATCGCCCGGCACGGCTGGATCAGCGTTTGGTACGGCACAGCCGCATACGTCAGTACCCGTTGCTCCAGCCGAAGCGCCTATCGCTTCATTTGCGCCGACAGTCTACCGCCACGGTGACGACCACTACGATGAAGACTTCGCTATCAACGGCGCAATGGGAGAGCTGATCGGCGAGTGCGGCGCAAGCATCGCAGACCGAATAGGCCTGGATAGTCCCTCGCGGGTTTCCGCTCTGTCACTGTGGGTATTCGATAAAAACGACTTTCAGAGTACCGCCAAGCTGCTGTTGACTGATTTCGGCTGGAATGACCCGGTCACACGTTCTAAGCTTAAAGCACGGGGAGAGGCGGTGCAGGCGATGGATGGCGGGGTAGTAGAAATATTGACTTCCATGCTGCGGGTCGAGGTTCAGGTGCACGATCTTGTTCTCAATAGTGATAACAACCCACCGAACGGTTATTTCCAGAGTGTCACGCTGACATTTACTGTATATAAGCGGCAGCCTGCGGCGTAGTACATTTCGGGTGACGGCGTGCTGACTGGCCGCGAATTTCAGGCCGCCGCCCTGCTGAACAACGCTATTGCCTCGACATGGTGTGTCTGCGGAAACATATCCAGGGGCTGTATATATGTCAGCGAGTATCCCCGGTCACAGAGGATGCGCGCGTCACGAGCCAGTGTTGCCGGGTCGCACGATACATAGACGATGCGCTCTGCATGCAGGTGTAACAGACTGATCAGCGCATCGTAGTTGACGCCTGCACGCGGGGGATCGACAACGATGGCATCCCAATGCTCATGTAAAACCGAACCCCACAAAGCCTGTTCGACAGAAGATTGAATCACCTGCGCATTGGTGTGTCCCTGTAAGTTGGTCGCGGCATCGCGCACTGCCGATGCGCCGGTTTCTACGCCGACAACTCGTCCTGCCATGTTACTGATTGGCAGCGTGAACAGCCCGACGCCGCAGTACAGGTCCAGCACGCGCTCATGCCCATTCAGGCCAAGTGCGTGCAGAACTTCATGCAGCAGGAGTTCCGCGGCAGCCGTATTGACCTGGAAGAATGATGCCGGTGAAATGGTGTATCGATAGCCGGCAATCTCGGCCTGTATCGCATCGACATCGCTGCTGATCGACCCATCGTCATATTCGAGAAAGGTTGTCGTCTCCGCTGTATGGGGATCGACGCGGATATGCACCCCGCGAATGGCACGGCCGGGCACAGGCGCTGGTGTCATCGCCGCAATTCGTGAACCGCAATTGGCAATGAGCGCGTTGATCGCTGGATCAACGATCCTGCAATCCTCAATCTCGACGACTTCTGATGACGCAGGCTGATGGTAGGCGGGTCTGTTGCCAGCCGACAGCGCGAATTGCATGTGATTGCGGTAGTGATACTCAACCGGGCTTGCGATACATGATCGGACCAGAGCATCCTTGATTTTTCCGACTCGTGAGAGTTGTTCCTTCACCGCGTTCGTCTTGTATTCCAACTGCAATAGATAAGGAATGTGCTGCCATTCACAACCACCACACAGTCCAAAATGCTGGCAGGGAGGTGGTACCCGTTGCGGGGATGGGTGTAGTATCTGGGTGATTCTGGCGCGTGCGTAGTTTTTTCTGCGGAAAGTGATCTCCGCCTCAATCTTGTCGCCCGGCATGCCAAACGGAACGAATATCACCAACCCGTCGTGCTGACCGATTGCTTCGCCGGTAGGCGCCATGCGTTGTAACTCGATGTACATCGGGTATATCCTGTAAACCGGAGTATCCTTAACGCCACACGGAAACCCGGAACATGATTATCGTATGACACCCGATTCCCATCGCCAGACGGTGGCCGGCCAGCGTATTGACCTGCTAAAAGCCCATCGCAGCACGGAACTGGTGCGGCTTGCCAGCCAGCGGCGCGTGTTCAACCGGCTGGACTGGTGGACGCCTGCCGAGTGGTACAACAGCAACGCATTCTGGGCTGTATCGAGGTCCGAGACGATCGATGCCGCCTTATTGGTTGTGCCGGTGGCAATCGACGATATGGATGATCTGCAGACGGCGCAGCCGGGCAGCGCGTGGATACGCTGGTGTGCAGTAACCGACGGGGTCTCTGCTTCAGAAGCCTTGCAGCCATTGTTTGACGCCTGCGAAGACCGGCTCCAGCAGGTCGGCATCGACTGCACTTTCTGTATCGTCGAACCGATGCACTGGCTGTATGCCTGCCTGCGCGAACGCGGTTACGCGCGAAACGACGATGTCATCACCCTGATGTCACGCGAGCGTATACCGGATACGACATTCGATGAGAGCAGCCGGGCCGTAACTGTTCGTGCAGCCACATGGTATGACATCGCCCAGGTTGCGGAAGTTGATACACAGGCATTTGAGGAGCAATGGCGGTATCCCGGGTTTGTTCTGCGGAGAGCACTTGAGAGCAGCGCTTATTTCACTGTAGCGGAACTTGATGGTCAGATAGTCGGGTACCAGTTTGCTGCCGTGAACGAAGAAGACGCGCACATCACACGTCTTGTCGTCCGACCGCCTGCGCAGGGCAGGGGCATCGGTGCGATGTTGCTGGCCGACTGTATGCATTACCTTCGCCATTCGCTTCGTATAAAAACAATCACACTGAACACACAGGCAAGTAATACAATCTCACAGCGGCTATATGCGCGCTTTGGATTTGAAACGTTACAACCTCGCCTGCGCGTCATGTGTCGATGCTACGACAATTGCCTGCCAGCCTGGCAGGGTGCATTGGATATGTAAATGAAACGGTCGAGGGATTCCCGGCGCGAAAGCATTCAGCGCGAGTCCGTACGTCGCGCTCAAGAGGCGGGCAAACACCAGGCTGCCAACAGCGCACGCCGGGCTAACCAGGACTGGGCAGCATCACGTGCGCCGGCACGAATACCGGCTGATGATGTGTCGGTCGAGGTCTCGCGCCCGGCTCGACGTGTTATTGTGGCAATGCTGGTTTTGCTGGCTGCTGGGCTGGTGATCTATGCGCTGGTCAGGAATGTCGACTGGGCATCATTGCTGCACAGTGCAGCCATCAAACCAGCCGATAGTGCAAGCACCCCGGCTGCAGTTGAGACGCCCATCGCGCGCATTGGCCTCGTGAGCGGCCATCGCGGCAACGACAGCGGCACTGTGTGTCAGGACGGATACACAGAAGCGCAGCTCAATTTTGAGACTGCTGTGCGCGTCGCAGACCTGCTGCGCGCGCACGGCTATACTGTCGATATCCTCAATGAGTTCGATGCGCGTTTGAAGGGATACCGGGCAGCACTGCTGCTGTCCATTCATGCCGATTCATGTACCTATATTAACGATCAAGCCACTGGCTATAAGGTCGCGCGCGTTCTGGACAGCCGTATTCCTGTGCAGGAAGACAATCTGGTTGCCTGCCTGTCGTCGCGATATCATGCCGCAACCGGTTTGAAGTTCCATGTAAACACTGTGACCTTTGATATGACAAAGTATCATGCATTCTACGAGATAGACCCCTCAACGCCTGCGGCAATCATTGAGACAGGTTTCATGTACCTGGATCGCGACTTACTGACGAATCATAACGACCGTATAGCGCAGGGGATTTACAACGGTATTACCTGCTTCCTGAATGGTGAAAAACCTGACTCCCCATAATGGTGCATAATATCCTGCGGGGAGCGTTACAACACCACAGCGGGAGTGAGCAGACTCACTCGTTGATATTGGTCGCATAAGGTAGGGGTACTGACATGGTCACTCAAAAGATTTCTGGTCGCGATACCCGTCTTGCATGGCGGATGATTGCCCCGGTTGCAGCCATCGTAACTTCATTAATACTGGGCGTCGTTTGGGGCGTTCCTGCCGCTGCAGAAAATCCAGTCTCTGTCAATTCGACGACAGGCGCCGGCATCGCATCAGGCGGTGCGTTTAATGTATCCGCCGCCGCGCGAACCGGCAAATGGATCGAGGTCGTGCTTTCGCGCCAGCGCCTGTATGCCTGGCAGAATGGCCGTATCGTCATGAGTTCGGCTATATCGAGCGGCGTCAGCCGTTATCCGACCTTGCGCGGCACTTTCCGTGTCTATGTCAAATACTGGGCAACGCGCATGCGCGGGCCTGGTTATAACCTGCCGGGCGTTCCGTACACGATGTACTACTACAGGGGTTATGCGATCCACGGAGCCTACTGGCACAATAATTTCGGCCATCCCATGAGCCACGGCTGTGTGAATCTACCGGTCTGGTTCGCACGCAGGTTGTTCCTGTGGGCGCCGATGGGCATCATGGTGGTTGTCCACTGAGATGAATACACGGTACGTCTTCAGATAACTATGGTAACTTAGGCGCATGCTTGCGTGGTTGCGCAATATCAACAAGACGCCTGTTGTGAGCATACGCAACAGGCGTCTTCTATTCGGCCTT
>JAKALH010000095.1 GCA_021813225.1 Chloroflexota bacterium | reverse complement strand
TGTGCTGATGCAGGCCGCCTATCAGCGCAGCGCGGCAAAAGCGCTTCGCGCCGCGTAAGCGGATAACTCCGAGTTTTGCCGAACTGCGTGCGGCTTGAGAATTCGGAGTCGTGCGGCATGAAACCCTGTTACGATTGGGTTGCCATGCTGTATTTTGCCTACGGTTCGAACCTGGACTGGGCGCAGATGAAGTCGCGCTGCAAGAGCGCGGAGTACGTCTGCCTGGCCCAATTGCCGAACTACCGGCTGGCGTTCCCACGCCGGTCGTCGCGCGGGCATGGTGTGGCCGGCGTGGTCGCATACAGAGGTGCATCCGTATGGGGCGTGGTGTACCAGCTTACGAAAGACGATATGCGCCGGCTGGACGCGCGCGAGGGCTACTACCAGGGCGAATTACACCGCGTGAATGCCTACGTGCGCTCGCGCTGCCAGGTGCTGGTGAACGGCGAACCGGATAAACGGCTGACGACATGGACTTACTTCGCCGTGGCGCAGTCGCACGAGTACGCCCCCAACGCCGAATACCTGAACCACATCGTCAGCGGCGCCATCCACTGGAAGCTGCCGCGTGACTATATCGACCGCCTCGCTGCCATCGAGACGCGCGAGGTCGAAGCGTAGCCCAGCCGGGATTTCACCAGGATATATCGATGCCAGCATTAGCCGACACCCTGCAGCGCCTGCCCCTGTGGATCAACGCCATCAAGGTGGTGTACTGGCCGCGCGATGACGGGCAGGTGTACTCCATCGCCGATTTCTACGACCGCCTGACCGCGGGCGACTCCATGGCGCACAAGGCCGAGGCGACCATCGCGCTCATCGCCGCCCTTTACTTTGAGCAGGCCGACGATACGGCCTTCGAGACGCTGCCCGAGTTCATGGCGCTGCTGGCCGACATGATCAATGGTCAGGCGAAGGGCGAGAGCGCTGATTAGCGCGCCCGCCATTCCCCGCGCATCCGCCGCCCGTCATGTCCCGCGCGTTAGCGCGTCGTTCCCCGCGCGTTAGCGCGTCATTCCCCGCGCGTCAGCGCGTCATTCCCCGCGCGTCAGCGCGTCATTCCCCGCGCAAGCGGGGAATCCAGGGGTATTGCGCCGCCGGGAGACCAGGCGTCTCTGGATGCGCTGCGCGGCATCCACGGGCATGACGGGCGCATCCGCCGTCTGCCATGCCCCGCGCGTCAGCGCGTCATTCCCCGCGCAAGCGGGGAATCCAGGGGGCTATCGAGTCGCCGGGAGACCAGGCGTCTCTGGATGCGCTGCGCGGCATCCGCCACCCGCGGGAGCAAATCCGTGGTTACAATGTCGCGTGCGATACCAATCGCAACGGGGGAAGCACACATGAGTGAGACAGCCAGCGACAACACACCGACGATCAAGTGCCCCAACTGCGGCGCACCCAACCAATACGACGGCAAAGGCAAAACGATGACCTGCGGCTACTGCGGCGATGTCATCCCCGTGCCCGAGGAATACTGGCCGCCGCTGTTCCCATCGCGAGTGGCCGCCGCTCCCGCACCGAAGCAGAGCAACCCGCTGCCCTGGCTGATCGGCTGCGTGCCGGTTGTGCTGATGGTCGGGGCCGTCATCGCGGCATCCATCTTCCTGCCGCGCATCATGAACCCCGACGCCGCCAGCGCACCGACTGCGCCAGCCCAACTGCCTGCCCAGACGCTCACCGTGGCGCGGGCCACCGCAGCGCCGACGCCGGCAGCGGCGCAGCACACGCTCGTCTTCGGCAGCGGCCCGGGCAAGTTCACGGACACGCGCAGCATCGCCGTGGATGGCGGCGGCTATATCTATGTGGGCGAGTACACCGGCGGGCGCATCCAGGTTTTCGATTCGTCCGGCAAGTTCATCAGCCAGTTCTTCGCCGGCAACTCCAAAACGCTGCTGCTGGGTATGGCCGTGGACTATAAAGGCGATGTGTACGTCGCCGATGGAAGCGACATCGCGAAGTATGACGGCAAGAACGGGGCGCTGCTGGGCAAGCTGGCTTATCCGGGCGGGCCGGGCTTTGGCGAACTGGCCGCCAGCCCCGACGGCGGATTGATCGGCATGTGGTATCAGCGCCGCAACGGCATTTTCACCTCGCGCGAAGGCGCGCGCGAAGACCTGGTGAAGTTCAACGCCGACGGCAAGGTGACGCAGGTCATCAGCGCGCCCATCAGCGCGCAGACCGAGAGCGTAGAGCTGGAGAACGCGCCGGCTGTCGATGGGCGCGGCAATATTTATGTGCTCAGCCGCATGAGCGACGCGGTGTTCGTCTTCAATCCAGAAGGGAAGTATGTCAGCCGGTTCGGCAGCAGCGGCAGCCAGCCGGGACAGTTTCAGAATCCCGCCGCCATTGCCGTGGACAGCCGCGGATACGTCTACATCGCCGACAGCCGCGACCTCAGCGTATTCGACGGCAGCGGGCGCTTCGTCGGGGTTGTGACATTGGATCAGCCGGTATCGGGGATGGCCTTCGACGCCAACGATGACCTGTATATCGCCTCGCGCACGTCGGTCGAGCGCTATACCATCCTGCTCGCGCGGCTGAATACCGGACGGTGATGGCGCTGCGCCGGCTGAAACCTCGACCTCCGGCGATGAACCGACAGGTCTCCCGGGACCTGTCAGGTTTTTATTTGAAGCCTCGGCCTCCCCATACGCCTGGACGCCGACGCATTAAGGCACTCCCTCACGACCTGGCAGACCTGCGGTCTTATTTAACGTCAACCCGGCCAATGCAGCACAACCACTTCCTCGCGCAGTTGTTCCTTTGTCGCTGTCGCAATGCGGGTGCGAAACAAATCGGTGCCTTCCAACCTGTAGCCCAATGACTCTGCTATCCCTGCAAGCAATTGACCTGTGCGAATCATCACGCGGAGATACGAAGCCTGATCGCCGACCACATATGCCAGCCTGGCCCCCGGACGCAATATCGTGCGCATGTCGGCAAGGTGCTTTGCCATACCTCCAAAGTACAGCTTCGTCACGCGCGCATACAGTTTCTCAAAGCCCGATGTCTTATTCAGCTCGATGCGGCGCAGCTCAATCGCATCGGCGATACGCTGAATAGCCGCATGCCCGGCAACCCACTTATCATCTTGATCCGCCTGGTAAACGTTGCGAGTATTCGAACGAACCAATCCTTTTTTAATCGCCCTCAGGTCGGCTTTAGACTTCAGAAAACCAAGCACAACTGCTTCCAGCCGCGTGGTGCGCGTGTAATCTTTCTCGTTGGGGTAAGGAGGCGATGTGATGACCGCGTCAATGGTATGCGGTTTCAGAATATGAAGTAAGTCACGGGAATCTGCGCACAATACCTGTGATGGCGTCCCTTTTCTCAGCCCAAGAGATACTAAGTCCTGCGACATGACTACTAACTCAGACAGCCATGAACTGATGACGGGCGCATCATTTTTGATCAGCCCGGTCCCTACTTCCGGGCCGAAATGCAGGTTGCTGATTGTGAACACCAGGGACTTTGCCAGAGCTAAACGCTCATGAGAGTAGTAACGATCATCGCGGTGCCCCTCAATGCTATCCAGCAGGATCAGCACCTTGTGCAATGGGAGCGGGCTGATTGAGTTTTCCAGAAGGAGCTTCATACTCTCCACAGGCAGGCTTCTCAGGCAAAGATTACCTGGATTGTGGCGCAGTCCCTGCAATACCTCCGGCTCATCATCGATGCCCTGCTGCGATAACGTTTTTCTGGCCTGCTCGGCGATAGACTTCGCGTGCGAAAGAAGACCCCGAGAATCAGGAGTCCAGTCGACCTTTACACTGCAGGCAAAATGGGCGACCGGGCTGGCCTCGATGCCAATACTCGCTATGCCGTTTTTTTTACATTCGACGAGGGTTGTGCCGGTTCCACAGAACGGGTCGAGTACTGTTTGCCCTTCATGCACGCCAAAGCGAGTCAAGTAATCGCGCACCAGATGTGGTGGATAGGACAGCACAAACCGATACCACTCATGTGCCGCACGATCCCCCGGTAACAACTTATTATTCGAGGCGCTATATTGCCTTGGCGAGATGGGTGTGGGCGCTTGGACGACGGAGTTCATCATCATATTTTACTCGGCCTGACCTATACGCCTCTTGATCCCCGCCATCCAGGACTGGGAGCGAACCCCGGTCGGCGGCAAGCCGATGAGCCGCATCCGGGGTTCTTTTCACTTCCGTCACGGCTGCGCGGCAACGCGGAAGCCGACGGCCTCGTAGCGGTCGCCCGGCAGGTACCACAGCCGCTCGGTCACGCGCAGGTACCTGGGCGGGTTCGGATAGCTGCCGCCGCGCACCACGCGGGAATCGCGGCTGGTTCCATCTTCGCGGCCGTCGGTGGCGTTGAACGGGTACGGTTTGTACAGGCTGCTGGTCCACTGCCACACATTGCCCGCCATATCGGCGGCGCCGTACGGGCTGTCGCCGGCGGGGCTGTAGTCGCCCACCGGCATCAGGCCGGATTCGTTGTTGTTGAAGTTCGCCAGGTTGCTGGTGGGCGGCTCATTGCCCCACGGGTACATCTGGCCGTTCTCGCCGCGCGCCGCCATCTCCCATTGCGCCTCGCTGGGCAGCCTCACCCTGCGGCCGGTCTTGTCCGATACCCACTTGCAGAACGCCACGGCGTCATCCCAACTGACCATCACAACCGGGTAGTCGTCCTTGCCCACGATGTTGGAGCCGGGGCCGCGCGGGTGCTGCCAGTTCGCCCCTTTCACCTCTACCCAGCTATGTGTGGTCGTGATGAGAACGGTCCCGCTGCCGAGATCGTCGGCGGTGGTGTTGTAGCCGGTATCTTTCACGAATGCCGCAAACTGCGCGTTGGTGACGTCGTACTTGCCGATGTAGAAATCGCCCACGCTGGTCCGGCTCTGCGGTTTCTCGTTGGCATCGGCCTGTGGGTCGGAATTGGCCGCGCCCATCAGGAATATCCCGGCGGGAACCCTCACCAGTTCGATGTTGACGCCCGGAGCCAGCGCCAGTTGCAGTTCGTTGCCGGCGGACGGCGTCGCGCTGGCCATCGCATCGGTGGTCGCCTGCACCTGTGCGGCCACCGTCTCGGAGATGCGCGCTTCTTTGGTAGCCTGCTTGTCTGCCGTGGGAGCTGGTGTTTCCACCGTCGTGGCTCCTGACGTAGTGGCCGCTGTGGGTCGAACCGCCGTGTCGACGACCGCCGCCTGCGCGGTGGCCGTCTGGTTTACTTCGTTCAGCGCCTGGCTGACGATCGGAATGCCGAAGACGGCGCAGCAGGCCACCACCAGCAGAAGGCCCACGATGCCGCCGATCAGAATCACTTTCGCCCCACTCGACATCGGCTGCTTCGGCTTCACATCAGGGACCGGCGGGTGGGCCGGCTGCGGCGTCGCGGGTCCCGGCTTCACAGGCACGCTGATTGGATTTACAGGCGGGATCACCGTGCCCGGCTCAACAAACGGTTGTTTCGTCCGCTCGGACGGTTTCGTGAGCGGCTGCGCCGGCCCGACGGGCGTCACGGGGCCGGGGCTTTCCGGCGCAGCCGCGTCGGGCGGGTTCCACACCTGCGTCTCCATGCCGGCCAGTTCCTGCGACGAGATCGGTCGGTGCCCGCCGGTCGGGTCGTCCAGGTCGGCCTTCATCTCGCCGGCGCTCTGGTAGCGCAGGTCGCGGTTCAGGTTCAGCCCCTTCATCAGCACGCGCTCGGTGTTGGCCGAGACGCCATTGCGCAGGTGCGGCCATTCGCGCAGCGGTTGCAGCTTGATACCCGCCAACTGGTCGGTGGCGCTGGCCGGCGCCTGCCCGCTCAACGATTGATACAGCGTGGCGGCCAGCGAATACAGGTCGCTGCGCTGGTCGGTGCCGCCGGTGTACTGCTCTGGCGGGGCGTACTGCGGCGTGAGCGCGCTGACCAGCGTGCGCGTATTCTGCCCGCTCCCGACGATTTTGACCAGCCCGAAGTCGACCAGCACGGCGCGCCCGTCGGGCTGCACGATGATGTTGGCGGGTTTGATGTCGCGGTGCAGAATGCCCTTCCCGTGGATGTAGGACAGCACGTCGAGCAACTGGTCGGCATAGCCAATGACGGTCTTCTCAGGCAGGCCGTCCTGGCCGATCAGTTTATCCAGGCTCTGTCCCTCAATCAGGTCCATCACCAGGTAGTAGTTGTCGCCTTCGGTGAAGTAGTTGGACACGCGCGGCAGGCTCTGGTGGCGCAGTCCTGCCAGGATTTTCCCTTCGCGGTGAAACTGGGTCGCCACGTTCTTCACCAGCGCCGGGTCGGCCGGCGGCAGCATCTCTTTGACGACGCAGGCCAGTTCCAGGTTCTGGTCATAGGCCAGGTACACGGCGCCCATGCCGCCCTGCCCCATGATACGGTCAATCCGATAGCGGCTTTGAAGGATCTGGTTAACTTGCAACATCACATTCCTGCTGGCCCGACGGCGCGGCCCGTACCGGGCAGGCGATACCTGGCATTGCCGGCATGCTGCGCATCAGCGCCCCTTATCCCCACAGGCCGGCTTTCTCCTGTGGGCGATTATGCCACAGCATCGCGGATTTGCGCGCAATTACGGCACGACCGCCACACGGAATCCGACGGCATCGCTGCGGTAGTTGGGCAGGCTGGCGTTGCGCGCCGCGCTGCGCGCCAGTGCGGCGTCGTCGGCGTAGCTGCCGCCGCGCAACACGCGCGAGTCGCGGCTGGCG
Organism: Chloroflexota bacterium; assembly: GCA_021813225.1. Classification (GTDB taxonomy): domain Bacteria; phylum Chloroflexota; class Anaerolineae; order J036; family Brachytrichaceae; genus CAIXPS01. The sequence goes on along the minus strand of JAKALH010000095.1, from coordinate 2,150 downwards.
GTGCTCTCGCGGCCGTCGTCGGCGCGGTAGGGATAAGGTCTGAGCAGGCTGCTGGTCCACTGCCACACATTGCCGGCCATATCGGCCGCCTGATACGGGCTGTCGCCCGCGGGGCTGTAATAGCCGACTGGCGTAGTGTCGCCGACGTTGTTGTTGGAGTTCAGATGCGCGGCGTCGGGCGCGGCGCTGCCCCACGGGTAGCGCAGGTACTTGATGCCGCGCGCGGCCTTCTCCCATTGCGCCTCGGTGGGCAGGCGCACCTCGCGGCCGCTGGTGCGGCTGGCCCACTGGCAGAACGCCACGGCATCATCCCACGACACCTGCACCACCGGGTGATCGGCCTTACCGGCGGGAATATGGAAGCTGCGGCCGGTGGCCTGCGCGAACGCCGCATATTGCGCGTTGGTGACGTCGTAGCGGCCGATCAGGTAGGCGTCCAGCATGACTTTGTGCTGCGGCTGTTCGTTCTCGGCGGCACCGGGTTCATTCGGCGCGCTGCCCATGGTGAACTGGCCGGGCGGGATGTAGACCAGCTTCATCGTCACGCCGGGCGCCAGCGCCAGCGCCGCCGAATCCGCAGCGGCAGACGGTGAGGCGACGATTTGTGCGCGCGGCGATGGGCCGGGCCGCCCGGTGGCCGGCGGGGTAGCGGTCTGCGCGGCAGTCGCCAGCCGCGACACCGCATAGCCGCCGGCTGCCAGCAGCGCCAGCGCGCATAGACCCGCGACTGCCGCCAGCAACCCCGCATTCCTGCGCCGTGCGGGCGGCTGCTGCGCGGCAGGTTGTGCGACGGCTTTCTCCGCGACGGGCGGCGCTGCGGTCATGGCTGGCGTGTGCGCCGTCGGCCGGTCCGGCAGACCGGCGCGCATGAATGCCGCGTCGGGGTAGCGAGCGTCGCGGTTAAGGCTGAGCGCCTTCATGATGGCGCGTTCGGTAGCGGGAGAGATGCCGTGGCGCAGGTTCGGCCATTCATGCAGCGCGAACAGCCGCGCGCCGGCAATCTGCTCCGTGGCGCTGGCGGGGGCATGGCCGCTCAAGGCCTGGTACAGCGTGGCCGCCAGCGAATACAGGTCGCTGCGCTGGTCGGCGCCGCCGGTGTACTGCTCCGGCGGGGCATACTGCGGCGTCAACCCTTTGACCAGCGTGCGCGTGCTCTGTCCCGCGCCGACGACTTTGACCAGCCCGAAGTCGACCAGCACCGCGCGCCCGTCGGGCTGCACGATGATGTTGGCGGGCTTGATGTCGCGGTGCAGCACGCCCCGGCGATGAATGTAACTCAGCACGTCGAGCAACTGCCCGGCGTAGCTCAGCACGGTTGCCTCGGGCAGGCCGCTCTCGCCGATCAACTTTTCCAGGCTGCGGCCCTCGATCAGGTCCATCACCAGGTAGTAATGGTCGCCTTCGGCGAAATAGTTGGACACGCGCGGCAGCCCCGGGTGACGCAGCCCGGCCAGCACCCTGGCCTCGCGCTGGAACTGCTTCAATGCATTGGGGATGAGCGCCGGGTCGGGGGGCGGCAGCATCTCCTTGACGACGCAGGCGATCTCCAGGCTGAGGTCGTACGCCTGATATACCGCCCCCATGCCGCCCTGCCCCAGCACGCGGACGATGCGATAGCGATTCTGTAGAACCTGATCGACCTGCAGCATGCCCTTGAAAAGGGATTGTATATTCGGCCAGACCGGCGTGTCCGCCCTGGTCAAAATCCGCCGAAAATGAATGAGAGACAGGATGGCTGAACAGCCATCCTGTCCACGGGTTGCCCCGTAAAAGGGAACTCCTTCCCGCCGCGTCAGTTCACGGTGAAGCTGAACACATAAGGCGCGCGCATCCTGATGCCGTCGCTCTGCAGCGTAAGCGGGATGACGTGATCGACCGTCACCGTATACGCGCCGGGTGCGAATGCGGCCGCCGGCGCGAAGGTCAATGACTGCGTCGCGCTGGCGTGGCTGATCGTGCCCGCGACTGCCGTCGTGCCCATCATCACCACAATCGAGTTGTCGAAGCTGGCGCCGTCCGGCGTCACATCCCAGTTGAACGTGACCACGATGCCCGCCGGCGCTGTGACGGACGCGCCATTCGCGGGTGTGGTGGAGGTGACCAGGGCGTCGCGCCAGTTCTGCACCGCCTTGTGGTTATCATCTGCAATC
>JAKALH010000094.1 GCA_021813225.1 Chloroflexota bacterium | reverse complement strand
GTTCAGATAGACCTGATCCGGAGTAAGCCCCGGCGGGCAGAACAATTCCGCACCGCGCCGGCGCGCCAGCGACTCGACGACGTTGCAGTACTCGACGCCCTTGTAATATCGCCGATCGGCGAAACGGCGGTAGTAAGCCAGTTGTTCGTCGTAGTTCAGCAGTTGTTCCTCGGCCAGGCCGTGGGTGTCCGGATGCGGATAGCCCTCGGCATACAGATTTTGCAGCACGGAACCCTCGGCTTCGAGGACAGCAGCGGGGGCCGATGATTCGCTGGCGATCATGATGAGCTTGGCAAACTGGCGGGCGTGTTCGTGCTGAATCAACTCCGCAATGGCGGGGTCGACAGCGGCCAGGTCGCCGCGTACAAGAAAATCACTCACGTGTTGTTACTCCTATTAATGCCTTCCCAGGGTGATGGACATGCCTGATGCCATGCATCGTTGCACCGGTATGTTGATCATAACCTATCTGCCGTGCGCTGTTCGCGTGTTCAAGCTGGCTCGGCCGGCATCTGCTGGCGCGAATGTGCAACCGTGTCCATAATGGTCTGCAGGCGGTATCTCAGCGTGGGGTGATTGATGAAACGAATCGCGGTTTTGACGAGCGGCGGCGACGCGCCGGGTATGAACGCGGCCATTCGCGCCGTAACGCGCAGCGCAATCGACGCCGGCTGCGAGGTATATGGCGTCCATCAGGGATATGCCGGTTTGATAGAAGGCGACTTCCGGCCGCTCAGCGCCCGCTCGGTCGGCGGCATCATGCAACTGGGCGGAACGATCCTGGGCAGTGCGCGCTCACAGGAGTTCAAGACCGAGGAAGGGCGCCTGAAGGCCATCTGGGAATTGCGCCAGAAGGACATCGAGGCTGTTGTCGTCATCGGCGGGAACGGCTCGCAGGCAGGCGCGTATGCTCTGTCGCAGATGGATTTCCCGGTGGTCGGCGTGGCTTCGACGATTGATAACGACCTGGCCGGCAGCGATATCACGATAGGCGTCGATACGGCGCTGAATATCGCTCTGGAATCAATCGACCGGCTGAAGACGACGGCATCATCGCACCAGCGCGCCTTTCTGGTGGAAGTCATGGGGCGCGACTGCGGTTACCTGGCCTTGATGGCTGGCATCGCCGGCGGCGCCGAAGCCATCATCATCCCAGAGGTCGAGACGAAGCCTGAACAGGTGGTGCAGGTTTTACGGCAGGCCTATGAACGCGGCAAAACCCATGCGCTGGCGGTCGTGGCGGAAGGCGCCGCTTACAACGCTGCAAAACTGGCGGCCTACTTTGCGGAACATCAGGCGCGGATCGGTTACGAGTTGCGTGTTTCCACGCTGGGCTATGTGCAGCGCGGCGGAGCGCCTATGGTGTACGACAGGCTGCTGGCCAGCAGGCTGGGCGCGGCCGCAGCGGAAGCGCTGGTGCGCGGCGAGAAAGGGGTGCTGGCCGGGATGATTAAAGGTCGGGTAGTCACTACCCCCTATGATCGGGTGGTGGGAGTGCAGAAGCCGCTGGACCCGGAACTCTTCAAGCTCGCAAAAGTACTCGACACCTGATGGCCTGCACGGGATACAATCGCCACGCATGAGAAGTGCGCTCCTGCGGTTTATACTGTTATTCAGTGTCGCGCTCAGTGTTGCACAGCACCCGGAGTCTGCGCCGGTTCGGGCATCGGCTTCGCAGCCGCCTCCGCCCAAGATTACTACGGGCGTCTGGAACTCCCTCATCGCAACGCAGAGTTCCGACATCATCATCAACGTCGCTGGTTATCCGGACCTGACGCCGGCGCTGGCCCTGCCCACCAAGGAAGCGAAGACGCGCTATGTCTACGAGACACTCACGCGATACGCCGCCGCCGCGCAGGCCAGCCTGCGGCGCGAACTGTTGTTGCGCCACGTTCCGTATCAGGTGCTGTGGGTGACGAACAGCATTGCCGTCAGCGCCGCAGATCGCACGCTGGTCGCTTATCTGGCAGCGCGCCCCGATGTGTCGCATATCGAACTCGATGCGAAGGTGCACGGTATCCGCGCATCCGTCACCGACCACTCGGCAGTACCGGCATGGTCCGGCACTGCGCCTGATGCGCCGCAGACCATTCCCTGGGGCGTGTCTGCGGTGCATGCGCCGCAGGTCTGGGCGCTGGGGTATACAGGACAAGGCATCGTACTGGCCGACCTCGATACGGGCGTCATGTGGAATCACCCGGCGCTCATCAATAAATATCGCGGCTGGGACGGCAGCACCGCCACACACGACTACAACTGGTACGATGCCGTTCAACAGACCACAGCGCCATTTGACCCCTATGGGCACGGCACGCATACAACCGGGACACTGGTGGGCGACGACGGGCTGGGCAATCAGATCGGCGTTGCGCCAGGCGCGCGCTGGATCGCCTGCCGCAATATGGATTCAGCCGGCGTGGGCAGCGTGTCACGTTACATTGCCTGTTTCCAGTTTGCGCTCGCGCCTACCCGGACCGACGGCAGCGCGCCCGACCCTTCTAAAGCCGCGGATATTACATCCAACTCGTGGACGTGCGGCACGCCCCCGGACGACACGCTTGAGCAGGGATGTGATGTAGCTTCTGCGCTGATTACTGCGACACAGGCTTTGCGCGACGCAGGCATCATGGTCATTGCCGCTGCCGGGAATTCCGGTGCGAACGGTTGCGGCACAGTGCGTGAAGCGCCGGCCATGCTCGATCAGGCACTCGCAATCGGCGCTGTCGACAGTTCGTACAACATTGCCACCTTCAGCAGCCTGGGGCCGTCTATGTTCACCGGCCATATCAAGCCCGATATCGTTGCCCCCGGCGTAAACGTGACCTCAAGCACGATCGACGGCAGCTACCAGAGCTGGCAGGGCACCAGCGTGGCGACGCCGCACGTCGCCGGTGTTGCGGCCTTGCTGTGGTCGGCTGCGCCTGGTTTACGCGGCCATGTTATCGAAACTGAGGGGATATTAAGACGCACCGCACGACCGCTGTCTGCGGCGTCGGCCTGCGGCGGTGTGCCGGGTTCGAATGTCCCGAACAATACCTATGGTTACGGATTCATCGACGCGCAGGCGGCTGTCAGTGAAGCGCTGCGAGGCAAGTTGACGGTTGACCCAGGCCTGACCATGAGTCCGCTGAGTTCTCTGTTGACCTACACCGTTGTTTTAACCAACTACAGCGCACTGACACGCACAAATGTAGTGATTAACCTTGTGATACCGCCGTCGACAACATTGACTGGAACCATATCGCCGCCCGGCGTCACGGCAGGCGGCCAGATCACATGGACGTTTCCGACGGTCATGCCGGATTCGGCTATATCGGCTACTTTCGCGGTGTCGCCACAGGTCAGCGGACAGATTACCCTCAGCGATTACACCGCCAGCTACATGGATGGATCGGCAGCGTCCTTGCGAGGTGTTCCCAGCACAGTATTTGTGTATCAGAGTCGTTACTGGTTGCCGTTTGCAATGCGCTAGAGAAACCAGCTTGTCAGCAGGTGACTCTTAACGTGTCCCATGCAAACATGACTTCGCCATATCGTCCGCTGGCGGTCAGTTCCTCTGCCAGCATCAGCAGCTCATCGTGGTCAACCATGTCGATGGCTTCGATATGCGTGAAGATCACCCTGCGGGGTTGAATCTGTTCGACGATCGCAAGTGTCTGGCGGAAGGTGGCTTCAGATTCGAAGATAGGGTGGTGCTCCGGGATGCGGCGTTTCCCGGTGCGCGGGTTGGTCTCAAAAATCCCGCTGGGCAGCACCGCCAGTTCTACCTTGCGCACAAATTCGGGCGGTCGCCATTCGAACAGCTCGTCAGGCACGACCAGCACCCTGGTCTGGTGTTCGCGCAGCAGCAGGCCATAGGCATAGTCCTGAGCCAGCCGGAACGGTTGCACTGTCACGCCGTTGAGTGTAAACACATCGCCGTCCCGCAGTTCGTGAATCTTCACCAACCCCTTGGACTGGTGAAACGCCAGCGTCTCGTACAGTCCCTGGTGCTCGCGCGCGTCGACGGCGACCTGTTGCGGCAGGTACACCTGCGTGCAGAACGGCGTGTCCGGCCAGTGTCCCCAGTTGCGGTTCAATTCGAAGATGCGACGCCCCAGCACATGATCCGGGTGCCAGTGGCTGTACAGGCAGTTTGGCACGTGCATGATGCCCGCACGATCGAGCGCCAGGCGAGCCTCTTCCGGTGTATCGATCAGAAGCTCAGGGCCGTGCACGTACAGGCATGGACCGAATCGGCTGTACGGCACGCCCAGCGTGCGTGCTTTCACATTCAATTGATCCATCATGCCGGGCACCGGCGTGGCGATGGCGCCGCCCGAGCCGAGAAATTCGATCTGCATCCAGAAAATTGTACCCGGCGCCATTTGTTGCTGTGGGTGTTCCTGAGTAGAATCCTGTTTGAGCCATGAAGAACATCGCGCACTTCGCCAGCGGGCTGGCGCTGGCGTCATTCGTGCCAGGGGTGATGGAAGACGCGCAACGCGGTTCGCTCCTGATTGCGCTGGGCGGTTTGTGCGCCATGCTGCCCGATACCGTCGACTTCAAATTCGTGCGCTATCTGGAACGCGCCGATGCCGATATTGCGCCGGATGCCTCTCAACCCGACCCGCAGAAGCTGGCTGATGACATTGCGATGCAGATGTGGCTGGCCGCCAGCCATAATCGACCTCGCACCGTGCACATGCATCCGGCCCGTTTATCCAGCGCGGACTGGGTGCTGTACAGCATCCGGTTCGACGTTACGGCGGGCGATGTCATCGTCGTCATGGACCGCGACGGCGCCACAGGGGTTGCCCATGTCGGCCCGTTGGAATACACCTACGATGGCGATCTTCACATCGAGGAATTGGGCGGGCCGTCGCTGCGGTTCAGCGCATCGCCGGGAGGAACTCGCGTCGAGTTCTTACCCTGGCACCGCGTATGGACGCACTCGCTGCTGCTTGCGCTGGCGCTGGGCTTACTGCTGGGGTGGCTGATAGAGCCTCGCGCCGGCATCGTGGCCGCGCTGGGATATACCGTTCACGTGCTTGAGGACCAGCTCGGCTATATGGGTTCTGCGCTGCTGGCGCCTGTGTTTCGCGCCCGCAGCAGCGGTGTGGGACTGCTGCACTCCGGAGATGCCATTCCGAATGTCGTCACGGTCTGGCTGTCGCTATCGCTGTTGCTGCTCAATATGGACCGCGTCAGAACAATGCCATTGATCAGCGTCGGGCCTTATCTGGCGTTTGTCGTCGTGTTCCCCTGTGCGATACTGGCTGCCGTTTACGCACGCAGGCGCTGGAAAGTGCATCTGGCGCATGCCGAGGCTGAACGCCAGCGCGACCTGGTGGCGGAAGCGCAGGAATATCAGACCTGACCGGTTGCTGGTCATTCGCTGTCGCCGTTATCCGCCGCCGCGGGCATATCCAACTTGAGGATATCGCCATGGCGGTCGATGATGACCTTGAATCCCAGCATACCCAGCAGCATGCGCCCCTGTTCCGGTATGCCCTGTTCGTACAGTTGCGCGAATGTCTTGTCAACGTCGTTCAATGATTTGTCGACGGCGACCTTGCTGAACAAGTCGTCTTTCCCCATCATTTTCAGCATCCCCTGGCTGACCATGTCTTTGTTCTCGTCAACCTGTTGCCTGAAGAAATCCAGCACCTGTTCGTCGATACGGTGCGCATCGACATGGTAACGGAAGCCGTCCTCGATAATGACGTAGGTAGGATCGTCGCCGACATATTCCACACTCACCGCATTGCCATAATCATCGGAGACCAGTCCTTCAAAAAGCGCTTTGGTCATAATTCGTCCCTGTACTCAATCGTGATGTCAACACATTAAAATGCCATTAGCGTATTCGAACGATATGCTCAGACTCCAGTGTCTGCTGCGCCTGGCTTCTTCTGTTTCGCTTTTGGGTGGTCGAACTCAACGTGCGCTGGTTTTGCATCCGCAATGGCTGACCATTTCCGCACATCCAGCCGGATGGCGACAGCCCCGCAGGTGGGTATGTCGGTGACCTCGCCAGCGGTCAACTGGTCGGCCAGCTCACTCAGGCCGGGATTATGCCCGCAGATCATGACCTCCTGTGTGGCATCATCCAGCCCTTGAATGACTTTGAGCAGTTCGGCACTGCTGGCGGCATATAACTGGTCCAGGACAATGATGTCGTTGACGGGGTAGCCCAACTGTTCCGCGATGATGCGCGCCGTCGCGATGGCGCGAGTGGCCGGGCTTGACAATACCACCTGCGGTTGCCAGCCGCGCTCTGCCATGCGGCGACCCATCACCGGGGCGTCCCGCATCCCGCGCCGGTTGAGCGGTCTGTGTCTATCTGAGAGCGACACATCCTCCCAACTGGATTTTGCATGCCGGATCAATAATAAGGTTTTGACAGGCATAGGTCAGGTTCGGAAAGAGCAGCCCAAAGTATCAGTTGTTGTATTCTCCCATCATTGCGCAGAAAGTCGATGGCTTCCTGCCGTACGATGTCCCACCTGTGCGTAAAATCGGGCGCAATTCGAAGGAACTTCGATCGGGCAAGCGCGTATAATTTCAACTTCTCAGGTTTTGCATGGATGAACACGCCTTAACAGAGTTACTGAACGGAGTCAGGGACAACCGGATCAGCACGCACGAAGCGCTGGAACGCCTTCGCACACTGCCCTTCATTGACCTGGATTTCGCCAAGCTGGACAATCACCGCGCATTGCGCAACGGTTTCCCTGAAGTCGTGCTCTGCGAAGGGAAACGCACGGCGCATATCGTTGGCATTATGCAACACCTTTGCGTATCCGGTGGGCCAGTGCTGGCGACACGGGCCGGCCCTGAAGTGTTTGAGGCTGTTCACGCGGTGATTCCCGATACACGCTATGAGGAACTGGCGCGCGTCATGGTCTACGAACCGCAGCCATTGCCAAAAACGGGCGGAGCAATTGTTGTCATCAGCGCGGGCACAGCCGATATTCCGGTGGCAGAAGAGGCCGCTGTCACCGCGGCAACCATGGGCAATCGTGTCGAACGCCTGTATGATGTCGGCGTGGCCGGCCTGCATCGGCTGCTGGGCAACCTCGACCGCATAACGGCGCCGGCTGTCTCGGCCTTGATTGTCGTCGCCGGCATGGAAGGCGCGTTGCCGAGTGTGATCGGCGGTCTGGTGCGCGTCCCGGTCATAGCGGTGCCGACCAGTGTCGGTTACGGCGCAAGCTTTGGCGGACTGGCGGCACTGCTCGGTATGCTGAACAGTTGCGCATCCGGGGTGACGGTGGTCAACATCGACAATGGCTTTGGCGCCGGATTCGCGGCGAGTCGTATCAACCAGTTGCAGGCGCGTTCCGCGGCTGCGGCCTGAAAGTAGGTGAGTGGCATGTCAGATTTGACGTTTGAAACACAGGCGCGCTATGAGCGGCTGTGTCAGATCCTGCGCGAGATGGGCGATGTTATCATCGGTATGTCCGGCGGCGTCGATAGCGTCCTGCTGGCCAGGGTTGCCGCTGATGTTCTGGGCGACCGGGCGTTAGCCGTAACCGCCGATTCACCGTCGCTGCCGCGCCGCGAGTTGCGCGAGGCCGCCGAGCTGGCGAAGCTGGCAGGCATCCGCCACCTGATCATCAAGACTAATGAAGTGCAGGACCCGCGCTACGCAGCCAACCCCAACAACCGCTGCTATTACTGCAAATCAGAACTGTTCACAAACCTGGACAGCCTGGCTGAGGAACAGGGCTTTCACTGGGTCGCATACGGCGAGAATTACGACGATCGCGGCGACCACCGCCCGGGCGCGACGGCTGCCATGGAACATCATGTGCGTGCGCCGCTGAAGGAAGCCCAGATGACCAAGGCCGATATTCGGGCATTGGCCCGGCACTTTAGTCTGCCGGTGTGGGATAAGCCGGCGCTCGCCTGCCTCGGCTCGCGTTTCCCGTATGGCACGCAGATCACGCCGGAGAAACTCGCGCAGGTGGAGGCGGCGGAAGACGTGCTGTGGGAACACGGTTTCCGCCAGTATCGCGTGCGCCATCATGGCGAAGTGGCGCGCATTGAACTGGATAAGGCGGACATGCTGCGCCTTCTGGAAATCGCTGACGAAGTGGCAGTGCAGTTCAAAGACAGGGCGGGTTTCAAGTATGTGGCGATGGACCTGCTGGGATACCGGCGCGGCAGCATGAATGAAACACTGCCCGCCACTGTGCATCCACATAACCTCATCACAGGCGATATCATCCCGCTGACCAGTATTTAAGCGACGGCCTGTGCCGCACCACGCGATGAAAACCCTCTATCTGGATTGCTTCGCCGGCATCAGCGGCGACATGACCGTCGGCGCGTTGATCGACCTCGGCCTCGATATTGCTGAACTTCGGCGCGAACTTGATAAGCTGCACCTGCCCGGATACCATATCGAAACCGCGCGTGTGGAGAAACGCGGCCTGCAGGCGACACAGTTCAGGGTAATCCTTGACCAGGGCGGGCATTCGCACGCTGCAGACAGCGAACCGGAGCATACGCACGGACACATCCATGAGCACAGCGACAGCCGCACACACACTCAGGGCGACACAGATGCGCTTGACCGCCAACATGACGAACCCGGCCATGCGCACCGGCCGCTCAGCGAGATTCTTGCCATCATCGCGGCCAGCGACCTTTCGCCCGCGGTGAAACAACGCGCCAGCCGCATCTTCACGCGCCTGGGCGAAGCGGAAGCATCCATCCACGGCGTGCCCGTCGATGCGGTGCATTTTCACGAGGTGGGCGCCGTGGACGCCATCGTGGACATTGTCGGCAGCGCCATTGGCATCGAGCAACTGGGCATCGAGCGCATCGTCTCATCAGCGCTGCACCTGGGCGCGGGGATGGTCAGGATGTCGCACGGCCTGTATCCCATACCGGCACCGGCTACGGCGCTTC
>JAKALH010000093.1 GCA_021813225.1 Chloroflexota bacterium | reverse complement strand
CCCAGGCGATACGCTCGGCGTGTCCAGACAATTTCGCCTGCGCGATAGACAGCATACGCCGGGACAGGTCCAGCGCGACGACGTGCCCATGAAAAGCCTGTTGCGCAAGCAACACCATCGGCAGGCGACCGGTGCCGGTGGCAACATCCAGAACAACCGGGCTGCTCCCCCCGGCCTGATGCAATCGCTTCATGATGGGTACAGCCAACGCGACCGTGTCCAGTTCCGGCGCAAACTGTTTCACGCGGTCGTAACGGGGGGCATACCAGTCGTACAGCATGGCCACAACGCGCCGGCCCAGATAAGCGCCTTCGGCAACGCCTAGCTGCCAGTACAGGATGAAGCCAATCAGCGCGACGGCCAGAACTCCGCCGACAATCCAGCCCATTGTTCACTCAGGTCCACTTGCTCACCGGCGCAGCCGGCTGGTACGACTCGATATAGGCAAGCGCACTCGCGGCGTCTGCGGCGACGAAATATAACTGGCGGAACTGGCTTTTCGCGGTCTGGAAATAAGCCGGCGGAACGGCATCGCTGGACGAGCTATAGACACAAATCGATTTCTGCATCCGGGCGCTCACAGGCTGACAGGGGGCTATCGCGGCGGGTCGGCCAGGTCGCGCAGGCGTTGATATACGCGCGCATTGACGGTGCTTTCAGGGTATTTCCCGCTGGGCGTGCGCTCGCCTGCCGCGACGCCGGTCAGCAATTCGATGCCCTCGTCTATGGTGCCGACGGCCCAGACGTGAAACGTGCCGGCTTTGACGGCGTCGATCACTTCCTCGCGCAGCATCAGGTCCTGTGCGTTGCTTGTGGGGATGATGACCCCCTGCTTGCCGGTCAGCCCTCTTGCTGAACACAGGTCGAAGAAGCCTTCGATCTTCTGATTCACGCCGCCGATGGCCTGCACCAGGCCGTGCTGGTTGACCGAACCTGTCACCGCTATGCTCTGCTTGATTGGCAGACCGGATAACACCGACAGCAGGGCGTACAATTCTGCGCTCGATGCGCTGTCGCCGTCGATGGTGCCGTAGCTCTGCTCAAATACCAGCCGCGCCGACAGCGAGACCACATGTTCCTGCCCGTATCGCTGCGCCAGGAAGCCATCCAGGATATACACCCCCTTGCTGTGGATAGGGCCGCCCAGGGAAACCTGGCGTTCGATATCGACGATGCCCCCAGGGCCGGGTTCCACGGTGGCAGTGATGCGCGACGGCCTGCCAAATTCATAGTCGCCCAGGCTGACAACGGACAGCCCGTTGATCTGTCCAACTACCTCGCCGGATGTGTCGAGCAGCAGTGTGCCGCGCAGCATCATCTCGCGGGAGCGGTCCTGGATCAGGCTGGCGCGGTAGGTTTTCTCCGCCAGGGCTTTACGCACATGCTCGGCGCTGATGATCGCAGCCTGCTCCTGCCCGGCCCAGTAATCCGATTCACGTATGAGGTTGGCGATGGCGCCGAAATGGGTGGACAGTTTCTGCTGATCTTCTGCCAGGCGCATGGCCTGTTCCAGCAGGCGCGCCGCGCCGGTTTTGTCGGGGTGCTTAAGATTCTCACGCTCGCACAACGTCGATACGAATGCCAGGAAGTCGGCGATGCTGCGGTCATCGCACGGCATGCTGGTTTCAAAATCCGCCTTGACCTTGAACAGTTCGGGGAATTCGGAGTCATACTCGTGCAGCCAGTAGTAGATATGAGCCGGGCCGACCAGTACGATCTTGATATCCAGCGGGATCGGCTGCGGTTGCACCGTCTTTGTGCTCAGGAACCCCAGTCGCTCGCCGATTTCCTCGATCATGATCTGCCCGGACCGCAAGGCGCGCTTCAGGCTGTCCCAACTGGCGTACTGGCCCAGCATATCCTCGACGGGTATCACCAGGTATCCGCCGTTTGCCCGATGCAGCGCGCCCGGCTTGACCATCGTGAAGTCCGTATACATCGACCCGAACTGCGTGTCTTTCTCCACGCGCCCGAACAGATTGGTGTAGCTGGGATTCAGCGCCACGACGACAGGCGCGCCCTGGGTGCGGCTGTTGTCCACCAGCACATTCACCCGGTACTTATTGAAGGGCAGGTCGCGCGTCCACGGTGTAGCGCCGTAGTTATTTCCCTCGCTGTTGCCCCCTGTCTTGAACGGCTCGATATTTTGCAGGATGTCCTGCTGCACGGCTTTCAGGTAGTCGGCAATGTCGCTGATGCCGCCGTACTTCCTGGCAAGGTCGTCGACGAGTTCGGCGACGTTATACAGCGCAATCTGCTGGTCCAGTTCCTGCAGGCTTTCCTGCGCCGCGCGCTCCAGGTTGCGCAACTGCTTGAAATCCTCCTTCAGGCCGTCCTGCAGCGCCTCGCGCCGCGCCCGGAATTCATCGCGCGCCGGGATTGGCAGCGCCTGGAACTCCGCATCGGTGAGTGCATGGCCGCTGAGCACCGGCGTGATGGCGATGCCCGTCGGCGTGATCTGCAGCAGAAATCCGGCCTGCGCCGCCTGATCGTTGATGCGCTCAATCACCACGTCGCGCTGCCTGCCCAGCGCCTTGGTGATTTCATCGCGCCTGGCGCCATAACTGTCGCTTTCGAATGCGCGCGGCAATTGATAACGCAGCCGGTCGATCAGGTTCTTCATGTCCTGCTGGAACTGGCGGCCCATGCCCGAAGGCAGGCGATAGCAGCGCGGCTGATAGGGTTCATCGAAATTGTTGACGTAGCACCAGTCGGGCGGGGAGGGTTTTTGGCCCGCCTCCTGCTCCAGGAACGACTCCACCGCCGTCATCTTGCCGATGCCGGCCGGCCCCGCCACATAGATGTGGAAGCCGTCCCGGTGCATGCCCAGGCCGAACTGCAGCGCCGAAACCGCGCGTTGCTGGCCGATGATTCCCGACAGCGGCTGCAGCGATTGCGTGGTGTCAAATCCCAGCGAATCAGGCTTGATGATCCGTCGTAGCTGCTCCGGCGCGAGTTCATGTATCATGTTTGAACTGTTTTCTCCACTCAAGTGACGCCGCTCCCTGGGGCTGATCGTGTCTGGATTATATGCGCGACAGGTGCGCCGTACCGCCGTCATGGCCAGCATTGCGGGCTGTATTGACCCGGAACGGTGCGTCGTGTACCGCTATGTCAGTTATCGGTCTCGATTGCGGCACGCTGGACGTTGATCGCGCGAATGATCGCCGGATCGAACTTGGCTTTGCGGTCGCAAGTATATAGTCCATTGACCTCCTGCTCGACGTTGGTGAGCTGCGTATAGCAGAAAGCAAACATGTTCGGGTTGAACAGCAGCGTCTCCGTCAGCGCCTTGTAGCGCTCAAGGAACTGCTGCTCGCTGCGCGGGCGGTCGCCATATCCCCACGCCAGAGCGTCGGCCTGCCCGGGATTCCACCAGATGCCGCCATATTCGCTGCAGAAATAGGGCTGTCCCTGATAGGTCACCTCATGTCGCGGGAAATTCTGGTAGATCGTATCGCTGGTCTTGAATGCCTCGAACGCTGCGGCGAATTTGGCGGCATCCTGCTCGTAGTTGTGGCAATCGTAGATGTCGGTTTCGACGTGCACATAGCCGCTGGTGTCGATCACCGGGCGCGTCCAGTCGACGGCCTTGGTGGCGCGATAGATCATCCGCAGCAGCTCGGGGTTCTGCTGGGGATTCGTCTCGTTGAATGGGCACCAGCCTACGATAGAAGGATGGTCGAAGTCGCGCTCCAGCGCTTCGAGCCACTCGCTCAGGTAACGTTCCAGCGCCAGCGGGTTGGCGTGGTCCAGCCCCCAGTTCGGGTATTCGCCCCAGGTCAGGTAGCCCAGCTTGTCTGCCCAGTAGTGGAAGCGCTCCTCGAAAACCTTCTCGTGCAGACGCGCGCCGTTAAAGCCCATCGCCATTGACAGCTCAATATCGCTGCGCAAGGCGTCGTCGCTGGGCGCGGTATAGATGCCGTCGGGATAGAATCCCTGATCCAGCACCAGGCGCTGAAACACGGATTTGTGGTTGATCAAGACCCTCTTGCCGTCGATGACGATGCTGCGCAGGCCGAAGTAGCTCTTGACCGTGTCGCCGGCCTGGCCTGCCTGGTCAAGCGTAAATTCGACATTGTACAGGTAAGGGGCGCCGGGTTCCCACAGGTGGCGTTCCGCCAGCTTGATCGTGAATATAGCAAGACCATCGGCGGCTACATCCGCGGCGCCCATCTCTTTGTCCTCGGCGCGGACGGCGGCATGCAGCCGGTAGCCTTTCGTTGGGCCGTCCAGCTTCGCGTGAACGGTGATCGTGCCTTCGTCGATGTTCGGGAAGTACTTTACCGCGCGCAGGTACGTCGCCGGAACCGCTTCAAGCCAGACCGTCTGCCAGATGCCTGTCGTGCGCGTGTACAGGCAGGAGTAGGAGTGCAGCCGCTCACTCTGCTTGCCGGTGGGCTGAAGTTTGTTGCGGGTGTCGTCGACAGCGCGCACGACAATGACATTCTTGCCGGGAGCTGCCTGCGCCGTGATTTCAAAGGTGAACGATGTATAGCCGCCTCGGTGCATCCCGACCTTGCGGCCGTTCACCCATACGGTTGTCTCGTAGTCACACGCGCCGAAGTGCAGCAGGATGCGCTTACCCGCGGCAGTCCAGACGGCGGGCAGTTCGACGTCGCGCCGGTACCACACCGCCGGCATGAAATCTTTCTCCCCAATCCCGGACAGGTCACTCTCCGGGCAGAACGGGACGATGATTTTCCGCGCCAGCGGCTGACCGAGGAACAGATTGCGTTCTTCGCCAGACAGGCTGGCGTCCACTTCAAATCCCCACTCGCCGTTCAGGTTCATCCAGTCGGCGCGCGCAAATTGCGGGCGCGGATATTCCGGTCTGGGTATGCTGCTGGCGGTCATCTTTGTTTACACTCCTGTATGAGACTCTCTGGCTGCAACTGTGCAGGTATGCTCTGCCGTAGCCCGGTTGGTATGACACGATCTCTGATAAACGACTTGCGTTCGAAATTCTACTGTATTACCAGTTGCTGTGCGGTGCCATGAATCCCGGCCCACAGCGGGCTGGAGCAGCGCTGCGTTGCGCGCGGTTTCAACCGCTGCGCAAGGCGCCAGGATTTTCTGGCAGCTGACTGACGGACGATCTAGTCGCCTGCCTTTTTCTGCACCGTTCGATGATGCGCTGCTGTTTGGCGCGCAACTGCACGGTGCTGCGATGGACCGGCTGATGGATGAACTGGATCGTGCCGTCACGGAGATTGACGGAGATTGAGTGACTGATCGGCGGCGGATGAAGCCGTCATGCCATCGCCTGGACGCGCGCCCAGGTCTGCGCAGCGATTTCGCGCGCTCGTGCCGTGATGGCCGTTTCGTCCAGTGTGGTTAACCGCCGGTCGCGCATCAATATCCTGCCGTCGCAGATGGTGTCTGTGATCTCGCTGCCATCCATGCCGAACAGGATGTGCCACGGCACATTGCCTGCATGCAGGGGTGTGAACGGCTTGTAGTCTGCCAGAATCACGTCAGCCGCGGCGCCGACCTGCAGCGTGCCGACGGGCTGCTCCCAGAACAGGCGCGCAATCTGCGCATTATTGATGTACGCCATGCGGACGACCCTGTCCGCGCCCATCGCGCGCGGGTCAGCCTGCGTGTGCCGTTGGAGCAGATCGGCGAACTTCATCTCGGCGAACGCATTGTTGCTGAAACCGTCGTTGCCCAGCCCAACGCATACCCCGGCGCCCAGCATGCGCATCACGGGTGCAGCCCCGACGGCGTTGTTCATATTGCTGCGCGGCTGGTGGGTGACTTTGGCTTCCTGCTGAGCCAGCAGGTCTATCTCATGCGCGTCCACATGGATGCAGTGCGCGCAGATGGTCTGATCGTTCAGCGCATTGTGCGCCAGCAGGCGCTCCACGACGCGCAACTGATGGGCACTCAACGAATGCGCCTGGTCGGCCTGGCCTTCGGCGACATGCAGATGCAGCGGGATATGGTTGTCTCGCGCCGCATCGACCGATTGATCCAGCGTAGCGTCGCTGACGGTCAGCAATGCATGCAGACCGAATGCAGACTTGACCAGGTCCGACAGGTCAGTGCGCGTCTCCCGCGCAAAGCGGACATTTTCGCTGATGCCGGCCTGCGCACCGGCCATGCCGTTGCGGTCCGTCACCTCATAGCAGAGCGCCGCGCGCAGGCCCGCCTCGCGAACCGCCTGGCCGATTGCGCTCAGAGAGCCGTCGATCGCGTTGGGGCTGGCGTGATGGTCGATCAAAGTCGTCGTGCCGTGCCGGATCGCGTTGATCAGGCACACCAGCGCTGAGTAGCGCACCCCCTCCAGATCAAGCCCGCGGTCCAGTTTCCACCACAGCCGCTCCAGAATCTGCACAAAATCGGCGGCAGGCTGACCCGGTATAGCCATACCGCGGGCGAAAGCCCCGTAGAAATGGGTGTGGGCGCAGATATTGCCCGGCAGGATCAATTTGCCTCCGGCGTCGATTTCGTCCTGCGCCTGCTCTGCCGCCTGGCCATGGCGGGCCAGCAGTTCCTGTGTCGGCCCGATGTCGGCAATCAAGCCATGGCGCACCCGCAGGGCGCCGTCTTCGATGACTTGTCCAGGCTCGGTCATGGTTATCACCGTGCCGTGGGTGATCAACATGGGTCGTCGTCCTCCATCAGTTGCACGAAACGGTCTCCGGCGCCGTGGACCTCGACGAGTTCGCTGATTTCGAGCGCGTTGACAAAACGGTCGCCGGTGGTCTGGATGAACGCAATGCGGCGCCACTTCAACGACGGGATCGGGCGGCTGAGCCGCTGCAACGGACCAAGCTGCATCCGGTAATACAGGTCGTTCGCTCGCGGATGCGCAGCTTCGTCCGGGAACAGATCGGCGCGTTTCACCAGTTCGTGCCCGCGCACTTCGGCATACTCATGGATAGCCCATTTCTCATCGCCAAATGCGGCGGTCAGGTAAAACGCAATGATGTCCGCCAGATAGTCCGATGGTGCATGCTTCACCGGGATGCGATACCAGTGGTCCCAGCGCGCGATCTCGAGATCACGCGGTTTATTGATCAGGCACACCAGCACGCGCGCATCCGGCTCAATCATGACATCCTGCTCGCCCTGGGTTGATCGGGCATGGCGTCTGGGCTAGAAGTCATTGAGATTTTCTTCGTCGAGCGGCTGGTGCGCGCGCGCGATACGCCAGTCGCCGTGATTGCGCTCCGCGGCGATATTCAGCGCGACGGCATGGCCGGCGTCCAGAATCGGCATCAGGTCGGGTGCGAGTGAATTTTGCTGATAAGCCTCGCTCCAGTCCGCGTCGGGAGCCATCACTACCTGAATCTGGACGTGCAGGAGTCCGGCCTGCACGGCGGCAAGTGCGCGCGCAACGCCGGGCGGATTCGCGGCCGCCGGCAGCGCCCGTTTGGCCGACAGCCCGCGACCGCGCTGCTGCCAGTCGATGATGACCCAGCCGGCCAGGTCGGCCGCGGCCAGGTCTGCGGTCTCCACCTCGCTGCTCCACAGCTTGACCTGGATATGGTAGCTGCTGCCGGGGTAATCCGGTTGCCTGCGCAACCAGCGCTCGATTGAAGCATCAAATGTCGCTGCATCCATGCCATGTACCGTGTGTGCGGCAGGGTTTATCCTCGCAGGCGCAGGATTTTTGCGTCCGTCTCCGCTATCTTCGCCTGCTGTTCCAGCCACCATTCCGGTTGCAACTGGGCATTCAGCTCGTCTACGGATTTACCCTGTTGTTCGACCCACGTATAGTACTTCAGATTGTGCCACTGGCGCCGATTTTCTGGCGTGCCGTCCTTATACCAGTCGGTCTTCTGGTTCTTCAGAATGCCTTCAATACGCACCACGCTTTCGCATGCGTCCAGCCGCCCATATCGCTCATCCGTCTCGCGCATCGTGGAATGATAGCGATCGATATTGTCAGTCGCCGGAATGACGATGGCTTCCTTACGGCTCATGCGGTAGTGTTTCGCCGTCTTGATGGCGCCAATCAGATTGCAGGCGCCGCTGATGCCGAAGATGTGGGCCATCGCTTCGACCGATGACCCATCCACGCGATAACGTGTCGCCAGTGTTTCGCTGCCGACCGGGTCCGTCAGCACCTGGCACAGCTTCACCGACTCCTGGTCGTCGATGCAGGCCAGCCCATCCATATTGGTCACGTGGTGAATCCACGTAGCGTGCTTATCTCCGATGCCCTGGATATCATGCGCGCCGTAGCCGTTGTTATACAGGGTGGGGCACTGTACCGGTTCCAGCCCGATGACGCGGCAATCCGGGAATATCTGCTTCAGCCGGTCGCCGGCAGCGATGGTGCCGGCGCTGCCCATTGAGGAACAGAAAGCATGGATGCCGCGCGTTCCCAGCCGCCCCCGCAGTTCCTGTTCCAGTTCGACAACCGTATTGCCGGTGACATGGTAATGGAAACGGTAGTTACCCATTTCGGCGAACTGGTTCAGGATGCGGATTTTATCGGGCTGCTCGCGGGTCAGTCGGTTGCAGGCGTCGTAGATTTCCTTGACGTTCGATTCGCTGCCGACCGTCTTGATGTAGCGTGCGCCGTAGCTCTCGATCTTCTGGAAACGCTCCTGGCTCATGCCCTGAGGCAGGATGACCACGGTGTCGAATCCGGCGCGGCGACCGACCCAGGCGCCGCCGATGCCGTAATTGCCCGTGCTGGGGAAGACGAGTGTGTGCCTGGCGGGGTCCAACTCGCCGTCCACGTACTTCTCAATCATCACCGAGTACGCCGGCCCGACTTTGTGGCTGCCGGTCGGGAAGTCCTTGGCTACGATGACGACGATCTCGGCATCTACGCCGGTTACCTCGTGCGGCATCACGAAATAATTGATCCCGCCGTCTGGCTTCCGCCAGGTGATATTGAACAGGTTGATGGGATCGAGCGGATCGGCGCTGCGCGCATGGTCGGCTCGCGCGCGAATGGCC
>JAKALH010000092.1 GCA_021813225.1 Chloroflexota bacterium | reverse complement strand
CGACTGTAATGACACAGGTTGCACAGCTCAGTGTAAATGCGCGAGTCATCAGTCAGGGCATTCTTTCCGGTGTACTCTACTATCTTGGCGCTCATCGCGCCATCCCATTCTGACTGCGGTGTGATCCAGGCGCATTGCCCATCGACCACGAGCACATACTGCTTACCATCGATCTCCACCGTGTCGCCGCTAACATCGTCGTATTCTGGCTGGGCGTCCATCCAATCCTGGAAAGTCGAGGTTTCTGTCATTGCCATTGTTATCGTGTTCATTTTGATCTCCTGTGTCCATATTGTAACGCTAGAGGTAGGATTTGTCAAGGGGCGATCACCATAAATAGTCTGACATTTGGCTGACGGGAGATTTGTCGAGGTTATTCGTTATACATAACTACGCACATAGGGGAAGGCGGCTGCAAACTGCTCCCATAGCTCCGGCCAGCCGCGTCTTAGCCATGCCCAGCGCCCATAGCCGATAGCCGTTCCGCCGGCATACGGCGCGACGCGCCACACGTGGCGGGGCGCGCCGATCTCTGCATATCGGTCATACACCGGACAATAGGGCAGTGCGTGTGACGCGATATACGCCCACACGTCGGCCTCGGTCCAGTCGATCAGCGGCTCACAGCGCCACAGATCGCCCGCGCCGCGCCAGGGCTGCGACCTGGTTGCGCCGAACGTCTCGCGCGCGCTGGATTCATCGCCGCGCAGGCCAGTGTACACGCCGGTGATACTGTGCCGCTCATACAGACGCTGCATAGGCATTACCAGCACCGAGGCTTTAATGTCATCCCGCCCCCAGTGAGTATCCGGCATCTCTGCCGCTGCCCCGTGCTCTCCGGTCATGCGGTACATATCCAGCAGCGGTATGACCGCAGGCTCGATCACGACATTTGGAGTAGCCCCGGCAAACGTCAGAGCTTCAGGAAATTCAGCGCCGGAGTCAACCATGACCGCCAGCGTGTCCGGCGCCTGCTCGCGCACCAGCGCCAGCGTTACCGTGGAATCTTTACCAGCGCTGAAGGAGACAGCCCAGCGCCCCGGCTTTGTCTGAGCGCGCGCTATCCGCTTTCGCGCGCGCTCAACCGCGCGCCTGTGAAGAGACAGGCGCGCGTACAGAAAGTCTTCCTCGCGCAATGCGCTCATCATCGCTGCTCGCCGCCACCGGATCCGCCTCCACCACCTTTCGGCTTCGGCGCTGGCCTCCCTTTCTTCTTCGCCATCATATACCTCCTCGCCCTATACGGGCAGATTCAAGTCCATCTGATTCGATGGATTCCAATAACTCGGCCTGACCGCGTATCGACCGCGCGTGTACGGAATCCCCTCCGGCGCGCATACCGCCGGGACGCCGCGCATCAATACGCCATCCTTGACCACCGAATAATCGCGCGCAGCCGGCTCGATCTCCCAACGCGCTACGCAACCCCAGCCCATCTCGCGCTTCTTGCCGATGTGCGTCAGCGTGCTCAGCAGTTCCGCAATGCGCCGCCGGTTGCCCATGCAATACCACTCCACCCACAGAGCGGCGCGATAGAACACCGGCATGTGATACGCCTTGTATGTCCCAGCCTTCGTGTCTACGCGACCGCGCCGGCCGTCGAAATCAATCAGTGATGCCAGCGACGCATCGAAGCGCTTATTCCAGTGATCCTGGCCTTCTGCATAGGCGCTCCATTGCGCCCATGAGCAGCGATAAAACCACTCGCGTCCGCCCGGGCCAGCCATGCCCAGACACGACAGCATCCCTACGGATTTGGCGCTGTATTCGCCGGGCAGCGTGTAATTCTGCTGGCCGCACCGATCACGATGCTCCTGATACAGCAGCATCCCGTCGAG
This sequence comes from Chloroflexota bacterium, assembly GCA_021813225.1. Lineage (GTDB taxonomy): Bacteria > Chloroflexota > Anaerolineae > J036 > Brachytrichaceae > CAIXPS01. The sequence goes on along the minus strand of JAKALH010000092.1, from coordinate 7,134 downwards.
CGGCAGCCAGCGATCCGAGACGACCGGCGCGCGCAGCCAGGCGCGCACACGCAGCGGCTCAAGAGGCAAGACTTCACGCGAGCCCATCGATCAGACTCCTGATATCATCTGCATGCTGCGCCAGGTGATTCATGTAGCGAGACCCCAGCGGAAAGCCGACCTCCTTGCCATCCAGTGCGATGCGCGGATCGATCAATATCCAGCGATCGAACTTGACGGCGATCTTGCCATGACCCACATTGCTTTTCCCGCCGATATAGGGCAGTCGCGCAAACTCAGCCAGGGTCATACAGAACGCCTCGAACTCGACATCATCCACATCGTCCAGCGCGATATCCCAGTACAGGCGCGTGCCAGCTGCGATGGTCTCGACGTAGTAGCGCATCTGCTGCGATACGCCGGTCTCACCGGCCACATCCTTATCCGTGCCGCGTTTCGCGCGCTTGTCCGCTGCGGACGCTTCCAGCAAGGCGCGCACCTCCGGAGCGATGAGCTGGCGCAGGTTCTCGTTCTTCTCATCGTCGCGCCGCGCGTAGGCTTCTTCCTGAACCATCTCCCAGATGCTCTCCATGTGAGGCGAGTGGAAACGCTCAGGGATGATATGCGCCGTCTCAGCGCATATCGGGATCGCCTTTCCGATCTTCGCCTTCCCCGGCATGATCTGATTGCCCATTGCGCCGCCGAACAGGGATACGAGCGGGATTGTCTGGCGCCACCTCCGTGCGGCATCTACGTCCAGGCCTATCGGACCTTCTTTCGTCAGTGCTCCGCCGCTGAACAGGAAATAGAATGCAGACATCGGCAGCCCCTTCACGGTGCCACTCGCATCATCTACACCGTACCCAAGTGTCCTGAGCATATGCAGCATCCCGCGATCGCGCAGAATGCCGCGTATAGCGTTGCCTGAGACAATCGGGATTTCCTCCGTTGTTCCGCTCGGCTGGATCACCTTTTCACGGCGCAACTTGGCATTGACCCCAAGCGTGTCGCCGATATGGCTGATACTGGTCAAGGCGGTTATCTCACCCTCGAAAATATAAGTGTGCATTAATCCTCCACTTCATATGTGCCATTGATCTCTTCGCCCACCAGAGCGGAATCTCTTTTCGCCATCGCCGCTTCCCACGCCTCGCGCCGCTCCTGGTTGGCGACGCGCACCATGAGCGCGATCAACGTGGTCTCCTCGCGCAACGTCTTGAGAGTCGCCGTATCGTCCATGCCACTGACCAGGTTGGCGAATTCGGCGCGATCCTCCGCCTTGCGTCCGATCTCACTCTGCAAACGGGAGCACAGCCTGTCGATGAATTTGGTCAGGCTGTTGGTGTAGGCTGCGCTTTTGATCTCGCGCTCGAACTGCGCCCAGATGGTCATGCGATATCGGCTCTTGTAGTCCGCCGGTATCCCCATCCACAGAATCTCCATCAGACGCGCCACTTTCCTTTGATGTTCGTTCATCTTTTTCTCCATGCGCCAGAAACAGCGCCAATGCGAACAGCGCCGAACCGCGCCATAGCGACACTTGCGCCTCGGACGCAAGCCACTTCCCCATTCCATATTGCAGGATGCGATAAGGGTAATATGAGATATCAGCGATCTCGCCCTTGCTGAAAACGCTGAGCATCTCATCCAGCAGCGTCAGCATGCCCCTGAGCCGATCAGGCTCTACCCAGATCGGCATCTCCTCGAGCAGCACCCAGCCGGCAGATTGCCCAGGCGCGTTGCGGCGCGCCTTGAATACGATGTGCTTCTGCCCGCTGTCGGCGATGGCGGCCAGCTCGGGGAAAGGCGGCGTCAGCAGCATGCTGCGCATGCCAGCCTTATCGCCTTTCGAATACGGCGTCCACTCGCCGCCCTTGACGAAGTGCGAGTAATTGCGCATCTTTTGCGGCTTGTCTTTGCCAGCGCGGCGCATGAGTTCAGTCGATTTCTCGTCAAGCCAGAACAGACAGTCGCCGCACACGGTGTCGCCTGGCAGCAGCCGGTCAAAGTCGGTGAAGGTATCCTTAACCCAGTCTGTGAACGGCGCGCCGGGCTTATCGCCGCCGCACAATCTACACGTCGGCATTTGCGTTCCTCCGATATGCAGTCTCAATATTCATAATCCTCGTAGTTGCCACTCCCCTGCTGGTTTTCGCGGTGGGGTGTGGGTACACTGGCCCCAATCCACGCTGCTGCGCGCGCTACGGCCAGCTCCACCGCCGCGGTCATGTCGCAATTCCAGGCATTCATAAGCGTTCCCAGCGCTTCCAGCGTCTCATCTGACAGCCGGAACGCCTTGCGCGTCTTGAGCGGTGTGGGTACAGCTTCCTGCCTGCCGTTCCTGCCTGCCGACGCCGTGGCCTGGTCACTCATGGTCGCCCTCGGTAGGGGAGACCCATTCACGCTTACCGCCATCTTTTGCGGGCGTGACATATCCCATCGCGCTTAAATAATTCATAGCCCGTGCGATGCGCTCGTGATCGGTCGTCCCGAGCTGCTGCTCGATCAGGGCGCGCCGCGGCGCCGGGAAACCCGCGTCTCGCAGACGCAGGATTTTCGCAGCGTCCTGCAGGAGCACGTCGCGATTGACCAGGATGCCGTCCGGCTGGCGCAGGAAGCGGGGAGGCGGCTGCGCGGACAGGAGCGCCGGCGGCCGCAGAGCGTAATCCCCCGCGACCAATTGGTCGCGGCCGCGCGCCATGAGCGCGTCAGTCAGCCGGTCGATGATCGCGCGGTTACCCAGGTACATCATGTACATCCCGCTGCCGATCATGGCCACCGCAAAGCCTACGACGATCACCAGAAGCGCGGCGATATTCGCGTTGCCGGTCGCCAGCCAGGCAAAGCCAAACAGCCCGATCATGACCAGGCCGGCGGTGCCGACATAGGTCAGGAACCTGTCGCCTTTACTTTCCATGCTTATCACGCTCCGCGTACAGATACGCCGCAAGGACGATGCAGCCTACGGATAACAGGAGCACGGCCAGCACGGGCAGGCCGGCAAGGATCGAATTCCAGGTCATTTATGACGCCTTACTCCGCCATTTCCTCGCGCGAATATCCGCGCTGCTTCGACATGGCGGGCAGTGGCGAGTTGCTGCTCAAGCTCCGCGATGCGCTTCCTCGCATCGGCAAGCTGCTTCTCCAGCTCATTGCGCTCGGTAAAATACTGGTACGCCCAGCGCGTCTCGGATTCGGTGTATGCCTGCATCTCGGCGATACGGTTATCTACGGCATCATGGAACGCTTCTGTTTGGCGAATCGCTTTGTCACAACGCTCCATTGTGACATCTGGATGGTGCATCAGGTACTGTATTTGCAGCCTGCGTGCCCCTATTTCCGCGTCGATCAGCGTGCGTAGTTTCATGGCTTCACTCCTGCGGCTTCCAGCGCGGCGGCGGCGGTATCGCCCCATTTAATGCCGCTCCGCAGATCGTCAATCGTAAGATAGAACCATTTATTGCCATGCCGCCCGACGCGCCCGTATGCTGGCATCGCCTCGACCAGCGCTCCGGTGTGCGCCAGCGGTCGCATGGCATCTATTTCATTGAGTACGTTTATCAGGTCATCGTCGCAGTGCATCCCGGATGGAATCTTTGCGCGAATAGCATCAGTTTGTTCTTTGGTCATCATGGCTTCACCATCCTGAACAGCAGGCAATACGAGTACAGCGCCTCCGCAACATCTCGCGCCGCCTGCTCCGAGAACTGCACGCCGGGATGCCTGCGCTTCACCACGTCCCGCAGCACGATTGCGTTGGCGTGAATCTCCGTCACGATCTCTGCCGGCGCTTCGACGAGCACCTGTTGTGCGCGCCGGCTGTCAGTCGTTGCCATGGTTTACTGCCTCCCTGGCGCGCCGTTCCGCGCGCTCTGCGATTCGCTTTCGCGCTTCCTCACGCGCCGCCTCGCGCTGTTCCTCGGTTGAGTCCGGCACCTGCGGCCGGCGCTGCGTGGTGGTCTTGCGACCAATTGGTCGCGGGCGTGGTAGAGATGGCGGCGCCGCCAGCACGGAAGCAAATACCGGCAATGGATCCTGCTGCCCGCTGGCGAACGCCTTCAGGCGCCGCACGATGACGCCAGGCTTGTTTTTCCACACCGTTTCGCGCACCGTTTTCTCGCAGATGGCGCGCATGTCGGCTTCACGCTGGCTGAGCGGTATGAGGATCTCGGCTAGATACGATCTGGACGGCTCTTCGACCAGGAATTCGCTCAGTAGTCTGCTGATCCTTTCGCGTTTTTGGCGTGTGCCATCATCATCATCAGATATCAGATCAGATTCATCAGATGCTCTAGTGTGCTCTAGTGTGCTCTTCTGTGCTCTAGTGTGCTCTACTGGAGCGCGCGGGGGGCCATGAAGCAGCCGGTATCTGGCGGCTACCCCAAACCCTTTGACCTGCTGAACGACTTGTGCCGCCTTCAGTTCGCGGATAGCCACTGTCACGAGTGTCCGGCTGACTTGTGCAGCCTGTGCGATCTCTGTGAAGCTTGCGACGATTTCTTGTGAATCGTTAGCCATCTCGTAGAGCTGGTCAAGAATGCGCTCCGCCCATGGCGTTAGCGTGGTACTCATAACTTAGACTTGATTCCACCCGATCAGGATATTCATCTAATGGAAACAGATTCGCGGTTTCGTGGAAAGGGACTTGTGTACTTGTCGTCACAGTCTATTCACCCGTGCTTATTGCCTTAGAACGCCTGTGCTGGTATGATTGAGGTACAGGTCAAGCCTTGACAGCAAGACCTCCTCAAGCCGGTACGGAGTTCTTGGCAGTTCCTCGTACCGGCTTCTTATATTTCCTGCACGACTTCTCTATTCATTTCGGAATCCAGTGATTCCATCACGTCGATTGCCGTCTGAATCACCTGGCTGACATTGCTGTCGTTCTCGCGCGCCTTGCGCTTGATGTAGGTGATCTGTTTCGCCTTCAGGGATATGCTCAGTTTCTTAGAGCCGGTTGATCGTGGCGGCACAACGATCTTCGGGCGTTTGGTGGCGATCTTTGGTGTCATTTCCATGGCAACTCCTTTACCCACATCGCAAGCGGGTGTGAACATGGTAATACACTACAGAGGAATTGTCAATCACTACAGTGTAGTAGCAAGCGGCACAAAAAATCCCGCTCACCTGAGCGGGATGTGTAGCAAAGCCTTTAAGGCGATTCCGGCGCGAGTCACCTTATCAGGTTATTACCTTGGGATAGTGAAATGCAGCCGGATTATCCGGGGTTGCTGCCCCTCTTCGAAGTGGCACTCTGTGGCTTCACGCACATTGCGGTACAGTTCTTCCAACGAGTCGCTATCGGTGATGATGGGCGCACTCAACGCGCGCGCCACATAGCCGCCTTCCGGCGCCTGTTCGACGACAAAAATCAGCTCACTCATCGTCTCGCCAGTGTCGTCACCTGCGGAACACGGTCAAACATCCAAAATGCCAGCGGCATGGTCAGGATCAGTGCGACGAGTGACCACGCCAGGATCAGCCATACGGCGCTGAACCACCAGCCGATAACCAGGAAATAGATCGCGCGCGTCAGGAAGCCGTGTTGCGGAACCGACGTCGTACTGATGACGGTGGTTCCGTTGATGATCGTGACGCCGACGCCTTGCTTGGCCGGGCTGAGCGTCATGATCTGCGGCAGTCGGTTCAACAGCCACAATCCAAGAGGCAGACCGATTATAGTGACGATCAAGCCCCAGGCCAGCACCGTCACGATGGCGCCCAGCCAAAGACCGAGGAACAGGAACCACAGGATGCGGATCAGGCATCCCGGCCCGCGTGACTGATTGACGACCACTACCGGATTGCCCATAATTCTTTTACTCCTGTTCTTCTGGAATGGATCAGATCCATTCGGGATAGACCCACAACCGATTCGCTTCGTCGACTTCGAACGGCTGCCCTTGCAGCACCAGCACGATCAGCGACAGCGTTCCGTCATGTCTCGCTCTTAGCAGCAGACGTGCGGCCTGAACGCTTTGACGTATCAGTCTTGCGCTTTTCCCCCATGCGGCGCAGAAGTGTCTCCACCAGGTCGATAGCTTCCTGTCGCTTATCGTCGTCCTTAATGGCTGCGAGTAACCGAATATATTCCTGCGTCGCTTTGACATCATCCAGCAGCTCCTCGTCGATCAGGCCAGCAATGCGAAAAACCTCGTACTGCGAGACCCCCAATGCTACGGCTATTTTCTTAGCCGTATCAACCCCAAGACCCTTTTCACGGCTTAACAGCGATGATATTGCAGATTGATAAACCCCCGCTGCCCGAGCCAGGTCAGCCTCAGACCACCGCCGTTCATTGAGTTGTGCAATCAACCATTCGACAAAGGGATTGTCATCATCTTTGGTACTTGGCATGGCAGTTCAAATCACAGTATAAACAACTTCCCCAAAGTGATTGACAATTACCCTGTAGTGTAGTAATGTGTTGCTACTGACCAATGAGCGCATGGAACTGCCAAGGTACATGCGCAACAACAACAGCACGAGGAGGCAATATGGGAGCATACGGCGGACGTAAGACGTGGACAGGGTGCAGGACACGCAATACCCTGACCAACTACCTGGAATTCATCGGCGCCCCGGCAGACCTGGTCGGCCGCCTGCAGGCGGCCTGGGACGTGCTCCATGCGGCGCCGCTCCCGCCGGCGTCGCCCGAGGTCGAAGCGTGCTTCGACCGGCTCGTGGATATGTCAGCCGAGGCCCTGTCGGCGGCGCTCAACGTCGATCTGCGCGCGCTGGTCTATATGCCGGCGCCCGGGCAGACCGTCATCATCAAGATCGAGTATCCCCGCACAAAGCGCGGCGCGCTTGGGCGCGTCGCCTCCATCGCGCGCGACCAGCGCAACGAATTCGGCATGTTCGTCTACACACCGGTCGACGAGCTCGAGCGCATCCGCGCCGCCCTGGGCAGCTACTACAACGTCTACGAGGCGGTGCAGCAATGAACGCGCTCATATGCATCGCCGGCCTGCTGATCCTGGCCGGCATCTACGGCATCGTATTCGCCATGGCGAAAGTCGCCGGCGACTGCGACGACAGGGAAGGGACACGATGACACCAGAGCAACTATCCCGCTTGCGGCGCCAGGCTCAGTGGGCGCAGGAGCAGCGCGACATCCGGCTCACGCTGAACTACTACACCGCGCGGCAACGC
>JAKALH010000091.1 GCA_021813225.1 Chloroflexota bacterium | reverse complement strand
CGTGGTTGTGTTCGCGTGGCCCCGTCGCGATGAGACCTGGCGCGCGATGATCACCCTGCTCAGCCGGATTCTGGTGGGGTTGCTGGCACTCGATCTGCTGCTCGAATGGGCTGAGGTATCCGCGCGGGTCTGGTATGGTGTCGGCGCCGAGGTTCAGACCTTCCAGACGGTGCTCTTCGGCCCATACTGGTGGGTCTTCTGGGTCTTTCACATTCTCCTGGGCGTCCTCATCCCATTTGCGCTCATCGTGATGGGACAGCGTCGCCCCTGGTGGCTGGGTGTTGCGGGCGCGCTGGTGGCAATGTTATTCATGGCGGTGCGTCTTAACATTGTGATTCCAGGTCTCATCACTCCGGCATTCCCCGGCTTGCAGGCGGCGTACCAGGGACCGCGCCTGCTCTTTTCTTACTTCCCATCGCTCACCGAGTGGCAGGTGGCTTTGTTCGTCTTCATGCTGGGTATCGGTCTCTTTTACCTGGGCTATCGGCTTCTGCCCCTGGTTCAAACCCCTAAGGAGGTAGCATAATGGAAGCACGAGTCTCGACAGAAACACTGGAGACCCCATCCGCCGGCGCACGGAGTTACTGCGCGCCGCGAATTTCTCAAAGCCTCTGCATTTCCCGGCGACATTGCGTCATCATGAAGGAGATGAAATCATGAGTGATAGACCTGAAAACAAGCTGACACGCCGGAACTTGCTGAAGGCGTCCGCCTTCCTGGGTGGAACGGCGCTCTTCACCAATAGCATCCGCGGGATGCTCGTGCGGCCGGCTGCCGCCCCGTCCGGCGCTTACGATCTCGCCGCGCCGGAAAATATCCTGTACGGTGTCTGCCTGCAGTGCAACACGCAATGCACGATCAAGGGCAAAATCCAGAACGGGCTGCTCGTCAAAGTGGACGGCAATCCCTACAGCCCGAACAACATGCTGCCGGCGATCGACTACAAGACGCCGCCGGCCACCGCCGCGCTGGTGGATGGAAAACTCTGCCCCAAGGGCCAGGCCACCATCCAGACGCAGTACGACCCGTATCGTATCGTCAAAGTGCTCAAACGCGCCGGGCCGCGCGGCTCGAATAAGTGGAAAACCATCCCCTTCGACCAGGCCATCAATGAAATCGTCAACGGCGGAAAGCTGTTTGCCGATATCGGCGAAGACCGCGTCGTCCCCGGTTTCAAAGATGTGCTGGCGACAAGAGACGCCAAAGTGATTGCGGGCCTCGCCGCGGATGCCGCGGCGGTAGCGGCGAAGAAGATGACGCTGGATGACTTCAAGACGAAGCACGCCAGTGAACTCAACCTGTTGATCGACCCCAACCACCCCGACCTGGGCGTCAGGAATAACCAGTTTGTGTTCCTGGCCGGGCGCATTGAGCCGGGACGCAACAACTACGCGCAGCGCTTCACGCTGAATTCATTCGGCTCGGTCAACTGGTATGACCACACCACCATCTGCGAGCAGTCGCACCACATCGCCTACACCTACACCACGGCGCAGTTTGCCGATGGGAAATGGGCGACCGGCCCCAACCACATGAAACCGGACACGCTCAATGCCGAGTTTGTCATTTTCTGGGGCACCGGCGCATTCGAGGCGAACTTCGGGCCAACGACGATGACCGAAGCGGTCACGAAGTCGATGGTCGAGCGCAACCTGAAGATCGCCGTCGTGGACCCGCGTCTTTCCAAGACTGCCGCCAAGGGCTGGTGGATACCCGTGCAGCCGATGGGCGACCTGCCGCTCGCGCTGGGTATGCTGCGCTGGATCATCGAAAACCAGCGCTACGACGCGAAGTTCCTGGGCAACGCCAACAAAGCCGCCGCGCTCGCAGCCAGAGAGAAATCGTGGACGAACGCGACCTGGTTGGTGAAGATCGACGACAAAGGCCACGCCGGAGCGCTCCTGCGCGGCAGCGACCTGAAACTGGTCACGAAAAAGGACGGCACCAACGCCGCCGGCAAGGCTGTGACCACCTGGGTCACCCCGGACGGGACATCGTTCACGCTCGATCCATTCGTCGTGGCGGTCAACGGCGCCCCGACGCTGGTGAACCCCGCCGACGATAAGACCGCCGTGGTGGGCGACCTGCTGGTGGACACGACCCTGCAAGGGATCAAGGTCAAGAGCGGCCTGCAGCTTCTGAAGGATGAGACGACCGCGAAGCCCATCGAGATATGGGCGCAGATGGCGGGAGTGGCTGTCACGACGATGACGGATCTCGCCCGCGAGTTGACGTCGCACGGCAAGAAGGCCGGCGTCGAGTTTTATCGCGGCGCGGTCCAGCATACTAATGGTTACTACACCGCGCAGGCGCTCATCGCCTTGAATCTGCTCATTGGCAACATGGACTGGAAGGGCGGGCTGAGCGCGGGCGGCGGCGCGTGGAATGCCATCGGCAGCAAGGATAAGCCGTTCGATCTCGGCGGCGATCACCCCGGCAAGATCGGCCCATTCGGCATCAAGGTGACGCGGGAAGGCGCCGTCTATGAGAAGACCACGCTGTTCAGCCAGTACCCCGCGCCGCGCCCGTTCTACCCGTATACGTCGAACGTGTACCAGGAAGTCATTCCGGCGGCGTATGCGCAATTCCCGTATCCGGTGCAGATTCTGTGGCTGCACATGGGCACACCGGCGCTGGCGGTGCCCGCCGGCGCAGAGCAGATCAGGATGCTCTCCGACGTAAACAAGATACCGTTGTACATCGCCGACGACATCGTGATTGCGGAAAGCTCGATGTATGCCGATTATCTGTTCCCGGATATCACCTACGTCGAACGCTGGGGATTCATCGGCTCGCCGCCGCCTGAACCGACCAAGAACCTGCGCGTGCGCCAGCCGATTGCGGCGCCCGTGCCGGAGATCGTCACTGTGGACGGCGAGCCGATGCCCATCTCGATGGAATCCATGATGATCGCCATCGGTAAGGCGCTGGGCCTGCCCGGCATCGGCGCGAAAGGTTTCGGCGACCACGGCAACTTCAACCGGCCCGAAGACTACTACCTGCGCGGCGTTGCCAATATCGCCTATGGCGACGCGAAAGACGCCGCGGACGCGGTGCCCGATGTGGACGACGCCGAGTTGGCGCTCTTCAGCAAGGCGCGGGCGCACCTGCCCCCCGGCGTATACGACGAGGCCAAATGGAAGGGAGCGGTTGGCGACGCCATGTGGCGCAAAACGGTGTATGTGCTGAACCGCGGCGGCCGTTTCGAAGCCTTCGCCAAAGGGTATGCCGGTGACTTCGTCGGCCATCCCTACGCACGGCAACTCAACCTGTACATCGAGCCGGTCGCTACGGGCAGGGACAGCATCACCGGCAGGCCATTCACCGGCGTTGCGCATTACGAGCCAGTTCAGAACAGCACCGGCGCGGCGGTGGATGACAAGGACCTGCCGTTCCACATCATCACGTATAAAGAGGTGACGGGCGGGCAGTCGCGCACCATCAGCAACTACTGGACCCAGGGCGGCATGGGCGTCCTGCCGACGAACCACGTGCTCATCAACCCGCTGGATGCGGCAGCGCTCGGCGTGCGCGACGGCGATGTGGTGCGCCTGGCGTCGCGCACGAATCCCGATGGCATGCTCGACCTGGGCAACGGGAAGCGCGAGCCGGTGCAGGGCAGCGTGAAAGTCATCCAGGGTGTGCGCCCCGGCGTCGTCCTCGTTTCGTGGTCGTACGGTCACTGGGCGTACGGCGCGCGCGACGTGCTGGTGGACGGGCAGACCATTCAGGGCGACCCGCGCCGATCGGCAGGTCTCTGCTCCAATCCGGTGCTGCTGCTCGATGAGGGCACGAAGACCACCTGCCTGACCGACCCGATCGGCGGCAGTGCGAGCTTCTACGATACGAAGGTCAAGCTGATCAAAGTGTAAAAAGGTGCGATGGGCGGGGGTGGCTGACCTCGCAGGAGCAGGCCGCCCCCGGAGTGATCCGTATGTTCGATCTGGAGCGTTACCGCGCGGATTTGCTGAGACTGCATGACCACATCTGCCCGCGCCAGGTACTCGGTCTGCGCATGGGTGAACTGGCCGGAGCGTATTTCGGCATGGCTTTGCCCCAGGCGGATAAGCGCCTGTTTGTGTTTGTAGAGACGGACGGCTGTTTTGCCGACGGTGTGATGATCGCCGCCGGCTGTTCCCTGGGTCATCGCACGATGCGCCTGCAGGACTTCGGGAAAATAGCAGCCACGTTCGTCGACACAAAAACCGCGCCGGGCCGGGGAGTGCGCATCTGGCCGCATCCGCTGGCACGCCGGCGCGCAGCGGCTTACGCGACCGGCGCACAGAGCCGCTGGCACGCCCAGCTCGCGGCCTACCAGGTCATGCCGGCAGAGGAACTACTGTGCATCCAGCCCGTCGAGCTGGCGCTCTCGATGCAGGATATCATCAGCCGGCCGGGCGTGCGCGCTGTGTGCGCCGCATGCGGCGAAGAAATCATCAACGAGCGGGAAGTGTCCCGCGAAGGAAGCGTGCTGTGCCGCGCGTGCGCCGGTGAAGGACGTTACTATCGCGCAGTCAATGAAGCGTACGGGGCGGCTGTGCCGGTCGCCGTCGCTGACCTGCTGGCATATCCATGAAAGAACTGCGCGATCCATTCGGGCGCCGCATCGACTACCTGCGCATCTCCATCACAGACCGCTGCAATCTGCGTTGCGCCTACTGTATGCCGGCCGCGGGTGTACACTGGCAACCGCGCCCGGCACTGTTGACTGCCGATGAAATTGTGCGTGCGGCGCGGGCTGCGGCCGGCCTGGGCGTCAACAGCATCCGCTTGACCGGCGGCGAGCCGCTGGTGCGGGGCGACATCGTTGACATCGTCCGCGCACTGGCCGGCATCGCCGGCATCCGCGACATCAGCCTGTCGACGAACGGAATGCTGCTGGAGAAGCTGGCGCCTGCATTGGCCGCTGCCGGCCTCCGGCGCGTTAATGTCAGCCTGGACACGTTGAATCCGCACACGTTTCGCCGCTTGACCCGCTTTGGTGACTTCGAGCGGGTACGGTGCGGCATCGCGGCAGCGGAGCGCGCCGGGCTGGCGCCGATCAAGCTCAACACCGTCGTCATTCGCGGGGTCAACGATTTCGAATTGATCGACCTGGCGCGGCTGACGCTGGAACACCCCTGGCATATCCGCTTCATCGAGTTGATGCCGATTGGCAATACCGGCGACTGGGGCGATGGGTTTGCAGACAGCGCCGACCGCTACATCTCCGTGCAGGAAATGCGCGAACGCCTGGCTCCCCTGGGCCTGCAGCGCACAGGTGCGCCGGCTGGAAACGGCCCGGCGCGTACCTTCCGCATCCCGGAGGCAGCCGGCACCGTCGGCTTTATCTCTCCGTTGGGTGAGCATTTCTGCGCCACCTGTAACCGGCTGCGCCTGACCGCCGACGGACGCCTGCGCCCGTGCCTGATACAAACCGGTGAAGTGCCCGTGCGCGACATGCTGCGCGCCGGGCATGATATTGAGACGTTGATTGAGACGGCGGTCGCGCGAAAGCCCGCAGGCCACGAGCTGTGGCACAATGAAACGTCATCCACCCACAACCGTCTGATGTGCCAGATCGGCGGCTGACTACCGCCGCTCCCCCTCGGAACCATCAGCAGTTGCCCATCGTTCGGCCTGCGCGAATTCCTGCGGGGTGTTGACATTGCAGAACGCGCGCAGCAGGGGGTCGTACGCCAGCCACTCATTCTGCGCCAGCGGTCGCACCCGCACCGAATCCAGCCATGCGGACATGCGCCAGATGCCCGTGTCGAGCGCAGCCGATACCGTCGGCAGGCATGTGGCGCGGCGATACACGGCATGCAGAGGCTCCCAGCCGTCGGTCGAGCGAGGCACCACCGCATCCGCGCCTGCATCGCCCAGCAACTCGTACTGATGCCTGAGCAGGCGCGCATTGACAAAAGGCATGTCGCAACCGACTACCGCCACGCAGTCGCCGGCGGCGACGCTCAGCGCCGTGTACAGCCCGCCGAGAGGCCCGCGCCCGGGCAGCAGGTCGGCATACAGGGGGCAGTTCAGGAACCGGTAAGCCGGCTGCCGATTGGCGATAACGAACAGTTCGTCCGCAATGGGCCGCACGCGCGCCAGCACCCGCTCAACAAGCGGCCGCCCCAGGAACGGGCGCAATGCCTTATCCTCTCCCATGCGGTGCGACTCGCCGCCGGCCTGTATGACGACGGTCAGCATATGCCTCGATGCCGTACGCGCCCTCAGGCCGCATACAGTTGCAGGCCGCCGTCGACGCGTACGACCTGGCCGGTGACGAACCGCGCGCCGCTCCCGGCCAGGAAGGCTACGACATCCGCGATCTCCGCCGGCATACCGTACCGCACCAGCGAAGGCGCTGCATCGTTCATCCACTCGGGGTCCGTTTTGCGCGTGGCGAGGAAGCGCGCCGTGCGCGTGGGGCCTGGGCTGACGACATTGGCGCGCACGCCGCTCGTGCGCATTGCGCCGGCCAGGCAGCGCGTGTAGTGGGCGATGCCGGCCTTGGCGACGGCATAGGTCACTTCGCTCGACGTGCCGGCGTGCGCCGCTACCGAAGCGATGTTGATGACCGACCCGCGCCGGCGTTCCATCATCCCCGGGCACACGGCGCGGCACACCAGCATGGTGCCAATCAGATTGCGGTCGAAGATGGCCCGCAGATCCTCGATGGGGATATGCAGGGCGTCGTTGGGTTCCGGTTTACGGTTGCCGCTGGCCGCAATGTCTCCGCCGGCGCAGTTGACGAGGATCGTGATCGGCCCCAGGTCAGCTTCGGCCTGCCGCACCAGCGCCTGTACGGCGCTTGCATCGCCGACGTTGCCTGTTGCGGTTGTCACGCGCGCGCCGCGTTCGCGCAGGCGGGCGGCTGCGTCGCTGAGGCTGGCGGCCTCGCCGAATGCGGCTGGCGCCAGTTCGTCAATATCGTGCAGCGCCACGGCAGTGCCCAGTTCGGCGAGGCGTGTCGCGATGGCGTAGCCGAGGCCGCGCCCGGAACCAGTCACGAGCGCCACGCTGTCAGTCGGGAGTCGATCCATGGTGTTTATCCTGTAGCCGATAAATTCATTTCTGCGGCGGCAGCCATCCCATCGCGTGCAGATTGGCGGCGCTCCGGCGCACCTGGCTCATCTCATATTCCACCAGCGCCATGCCGTCCATCTGGAGTTCCCACGGCGTGCGCCATTCGGCGTCTTCCGGAAGGCGGCGAACGCGCGCGGCGCTGAGCGCGGCGGCCAGGTTGCGCGCCGGTTGCTCCGCGTAGCCCTGCCACCAGGCCGCCGTGAGCAGGCGGATGTGCCGCGCCGCCAGTGCGCCAATCTCAATCGATGCCGTCAGTTCAACCGCGGGGTCGTTGACCCGCAACGCTGAGGCCAGTGCGGCGAACGGTATCGCGCCATCGCCCACCGGGCAGCGGATGAGGCGGTACCCTTCGTCGGTCCACTGCACAAGGTAATCCTTCAGGTGGACATGGCGGAGATAGGGCGCGACAGCCTGGGCAAACGCCAGCGGCTCTTCCGCCACAGACAGCGGGTTGGCAGTATCCAGGCAGATGCCGACGCCCGGCCCGCAGGTTTCGCACAGCTCAATCAGCTCCGCGTGTGTGAAATCCTGATGGTCTTCGATAGCCAGCGTGACGCCATGTTGCGCGGCCAGCCGTGCCGCGGATGCCAGCGAGCGGCGCACATCGGCGACGAGTTGGTCCCACGCCGGACCGAGGACGGCGCGGTCGCCGCACAATACAGGCGTCAGACCCAGGCGCACTGTGGATGCACCCAGGTGGCGCGCGAGGGCAATCGCGTCGCCGGCGGTCGGCAGGCCGGCGCTGACTACGGGAGTGATGTCGCCTGCGTGCAGGCGGTCGCGCAGTGCGGCGACGGCTGCGCCGTCGAGCGACGCCAGCATGCCGGCATCCAGTTCAAGCGAGCGGACACCGATTTCATCGGCGATGGCAAGGAAGCCGGGCAGGCCGCCGGGCTTCGGGTTGGCGCGCGGCGTCCCCGCGCCCTGCAGGCCGAGGGTGTACGTCAGACCATAGGGATTCAACCCGATGCGCAACATGGCTGGCTGATTACCCCGCTTATTGTAACCAGTTTGGCGGGAAGAGTACGGCCCACTTCATCCGTGCCATCGTTGATATGCCGGACACAGTAAACGGCATTCGTGAGCTATGGACGCCAGTACACGGCCAGTATCACGATTCCGAACACAATGCGATACCAGGCGAACGGCCTGAGCGAGTGGCTGGATACATATCCCAGAAAGAAGCGGATCACAACAAGGCCGGTCAAAAACGATGTCAGACCGCCCACAATGTAGAGCGATATAGCATCAGCCGGCAGGCTGCCCAGGTTGCGTACAAAGTCGTATCCCGAAGCGGCAACCAGCGTCGGAATAGCCAGATAGAACGAGAAACGCAGTGCGGTGGGGCGGTCAAGACCGGCCAGCAGACCGCCGGCAATGGTAGGCGCCGAGCGGGACATGCCCGGATACAAAGCAGCCACTTGCGAAATGCCCACTGCCAGAGCGCGTTTCAGATTCACATCTGCCAGGTTGGTCACTTTGGCAGCGCGCCCTTGAATAACACGTTCCGCAATCAACATAAGAACGCCACCCACAATAAGTGCAATCACCACATGCAACGTGCCAAACAAGGTCTTTTTAATCACGTCGCCAAAAAGAAAGCCGATCACTGCCGCAGGCAGGAATGCGACGGCAACAGCCAGCAGCACGCGCCGCGCCCCTGCGTCAACTCGCGCGCGTTGAATCAACCCGGCGATATCTCGGAAAAAGTAGAAAATCAGGGCAATCCAGGCGCCGGTCTGCACAAATATCTCAAAACTTGCCGCGAGTTCAGCGGGGAAATGCAGCAGGTCGCCTATGATGATGACATGCCCGAGAGATGAGACGGGCAGAAATTCAGTAAGCCCCTCAACGATACCCATCAACAGAGACTTCAGCAATAACAGTAAATCCATTCATACCCTCATTGATTGATTCCGTTGGCGAAATGAGCGCGAGCCGACGCTGGATGCGGAAAACGATATCGTCATTCCCGCGGAAGCGGGAATCTATTGCTTACCGCGGCCTCTGGATGCCCGCATTCGCGGGCATGACGTGGT
>JAKALH010000090.1 GCA_021813225.1 Chloroflexota bacterium | reverse complement strand
AGCGTGATATAACGCCATCATCGCGCCGGTTGCGCCGATGATGAACGCGACCATCAGCCAGATGGTGTGGCGGCGCTGCGCGGCCAGCAGACGAAGTTCCGCCCAGGTAGCCAGCAGGATAAAAGTCGGCACCAGCGCGTACATGCGCACGACAGCGCTGTAGTACACAGCGAGCGGCAGCCATGCCATCACCGCTGCCGCGATGAACGCCAGTCTCGCAGTGCGCGCCTCGCCAGCCGGATTCCACGCAGTTGCCGCCGCATAGGCCAGCGGCACAGCGGGAAGACTGACCAGCACCGCCAGGTACCGCGCGGCGAACAGGTTGATGCCCACGACCTGCTGCCATAAACCAAGCAGCATATAGAACAACGGGGGGTGCACGTCGGCAGAGGTGATGGTCAGCATGTCGCGCAATGGCAGCGCCGCATGGGCGATCGTCCAGCCTTCGTCCCAGCGCGGCGGAACTTCTCCCAGCCCGATCATGCGCAGGCACAGCGCCGCCAGAGTGACGGCGGCCAGGCCGAAAGTGATTCGCGTCGTGCGGTTCACACCGTTCAGCATCGCAGAAATCCGCCGGCTTACCTGTCTCCCGCTGTGCGGCTGACCGTCATCAACGCGATGCCGCTCAGTGAGAGCGCGCCGCCGAGCAATGTCAGTGCACTGAGTCCTTCGCCCAGCAGGATGAATGCCAGTATCACAGAGCCAATCGGCTCGCCGAGCACGGGGATGGTCGCATAGGTTGCCGGCAGAAAACCCAGCGCCCAGTTGAACGAAGTGTGGCCCACCAGTTGGGGCAGCAACGCCAGCAGGACTATCCACAGATAACTCTGCGGGTCAAAGCCGATCAGCGGCGCGCCGGCGACGCCGACCGCGGCCAGCAACACGATGGCGGCGGCGCTGTATACCAGGCTGATATAGGCCAGCAGAGACAATTTGCGGCGCAGGCGACGACCGATCAGGAAGTGCGCCGCAATGCAGGCCGCGCCCACCAGTGCCAGCAGGTTTCCCAGTGCGGGATTCGGCGCGTCGGCAACTGCGCCGTTCACGTCGCCGGCGGCGATCACGATACCGCCCAATACCGCCATGCCCATCCCCGTGGCGGTACGTCGATTGAGCTTCTCATGCAGAAATACCGCCGAGCCGGCGGCAACGAACAGCGGTGAAAGCGTCACCAGTATTACCGAACTTGCCACACTGGTGTATTGCAGTGAAGTAATCCATGTCCCGAAGTGTGCGCCCAGAAAGGCCCCGCTCAGCAGCACGATCGGCAGATCACGTGCACCAAGACTTGCCAGTTCGGCGCGGCTGCGCGCCAATGCCGGCGGCAGCAGCACAAGCGCCGCCACCGCCAGCCGCAGCGCCGCTATCGTCAGCGATGGCGCGCCGCCCGCCTGCGCGAATCGCACGAAGATGGATGCGGCAGAAATAGCCACTACACCGACGCCGATTCCCAGCGCGGGTGCGACACGCGGGCGTGCGGAGGCGGCTGCGGGGTGGGACATGTTCTCGGTCCGATTCCGTATCTGATGTCGATATGAACAATGGGCTGCTTCAGTCAATTCTAAGAAAGATTTCGTATAATAGCCCAGTTTGGAATTTACTGTTAACAAGGAGAAATTGGAAATGGCGTTTGAACTTGCTCCCCTGCCGTATGCGGCTAACGCTCTCGAACCCTATATCGATGCGCGCACGATGGAAATCCATCACGACAAGCATCACGGCACTTATATCACCAACCTGAACGCTGCGCTGGCCGGACATGCCGACCTGCAAAGCAAGTCGATCGAAGACCTGATCAAGAATCTGAACACGATACCCGAAGCCATCCGCACCGCCGTGCGCAACAACGGCGGCGGCCATATCAACCATACCCAGTTCTGGCGGCAGCTGGTCCCGGGCGGCGGCCAGCCCTCCGGCGCATTGCTCGACGCCCTGAACTCGACCTTCGGTTCGCTGACCAGCTTCCAGGACCAGTTCAACAAGGCCGGCCTGGGGCGCTTCGGTTCCGGCTGGGCGTGGCTGGTGCTGGACAAGTCCGGCAAACTGTCAATCACATCGACCGCCAACCAGGATAATCCGCTGACCGACGGTCTGACGCCGTTGCTTGGCGTGGACGTGTGGGAACATGCCTACTACCTGAACTACCAGAATCGCCGCGCGGACTACCTGAAGGCGATCTGGAACGTCATCAACTGGGCGGACGTTGTGCAGCGCTACGCCGCAGCGAAGTAAACGTTGAGCGTTACAAGTTGCAGCAGCCGGGCGAGGAAAATCGCTCGGCTGTTTTTATTTGCTAGACAATCACTGGGTGTTAGTGTATAAATCAGTAAAATTGCCGATAGTGAACTTCATTGTTGGAGTCGCTAATACCGATACAGTTTCTAAGGAGCTTATCAGATGACTCACGTTATTACCCAACTCTGCCTTCGCGATGGCGCGTGCGTAGATGTGTGTCCGGTTGAGTGTATTGTCGCGGGCAAGCCTGAGGATCAGTGGCCCTGGTTCTACATCGATCCCGCCACCTGCATCGATTGCGGCGCGTGCGTTCCCGAATGCCCCTACGAGGCCATCTTCCCCGAAGGCGAAGTACCCGCCGAATACACCACTAAACCCGGCCAGGAAATCGCACCCTTCGACGCAGCGCGCTACACCTCAAACGGAGGCGAAGTTCTGGATCTGACTACAGCCACCGAGCGCAATGCCGCTTTCTACACGGCTGGCCCCGGCTACTCGGCGCGTAACATGTAAGACTCCGGCAGTAATACCGTATATCAACAGCCAGACCTATCGTTTGGCTGTTTTCATTTCCAGCACCGGCGCAGCCGTATGATCGAAACGGTCAGCCGTCATATCTCTGGCAATAAGCACAATGCAGCGTATAGCCACCTGCCTGAATCAGCGATGAAATTCATAGTTGCCGCTCTGGTCGTTTCACTACTGGCGATATCCGGGTATCCGCTGCCCACATCCAGTACACGGGCACAGCCGGACCTGCTGATGCAGCCTTCGGCTGTCACACGCCATACACCGCAGTCAGATACGCGCGCACAGGCGCCGATGCCGCCGGTGCAGATAGTCGGGCAGGCTACGGCGGGCGGAGAAACCCCGGCCCTGCGCATCCTGGCGGCGCAGGCTCATGCGGCGACGCGCGCCGCGAAAAGCTGGCCGGCGCGACGGCTGCCTGGGCCGTATACAACAGGTGGCTCGTCGGTTGTGCAGCGCAGCGCGGCTGCCAGTAACATGCCCGCACCGCTCATCACCTTCGACGGCATCAACAACAGGGATGGCTTTGTGCCGTCCGACTCGAACGGCGCGGTCGGCCCGCATCACTACGTCGAACTGGTTAACATGCAGATGGCGGTATACAGCATAACCAGCGGCGCGCTGCTTTTCGGGCCAGTCCCAATCAATACGATCTGGTCGACGCCGGGGACGCCATGCGCTACGACGAATGACGGGGACCCCATCGTCCTGTACGACCAGCTCGCGGACCGCTGGCTGGTCAGCGAGTTCTCGGTGTCTAATACCAGTGGCCCGTACTATGAGTGTGTAGCCGTTTCCACATCGCCTGATCCGGCAGGAAGCTACAACGCCTACGCATTTCAAATGCCGGCGGTGCCGGGCTATCCGAACGGCAAATTCCCGGACTACCCCAAACTGGCCGTCTGGCCGGACGCCTACTACATGACGATGAACCAGTTCGCCAGTGCCACCGGGAGTTACGCTGGCGCTGCGGTCTGGGCGCTCAACCGCTCGCAGATGCTGACCGGCGTCGTGTCGCCCACCTATGTGTACTATGACTTGGACACCGCCGACCCGCGCTTCGGAAATATGCTGCCAGCCAACCTGGACGGCGCCACACTGCCGCCCGCCGGGTCGCCCGAATACTTCGCCGAAGTCGACGGCACAAAGGGCAGTTGGCTATACGACGCCATGCGGCTGTGGCGTTTCAGTGTGAACTGGGCAACGCCCGCCAGCTCAACCTTCGGGCTGGCCGGCCAGCCCAATTCCGTCATCGCGGTAGCGCCTTTCAATTACCTGCCCTGCGTCGCAGCCAGCTCGCCGAATTGCATCCCGCAGCCGGGCAGCGCACCGGCGCTGGACGCCGTCGGCGACCGCATCATGCACCGGCTGGTGTACCGCAACTTCGGCGACCATGAAGCGCTGGTCGCCAACCAGACTGTCGACGCCGGCGGCGGGCTGGCTGGAATCCGCTGGTATGAGGTGCGCGACCCCGGCGGCTCACCATCCATTTACCAGCAGGGCACTTTTGCACCGGATGCAACCAACCGCTGGATGGGCAGCATCGCCATGGATCGTTACGGCAACATCGCCGTGGGTTACAGCGCATCAAGCGCCACCGTCACACCGTCGATCCGCTATGCCGGCCGGCTGGCGACTGACCCTCTGGGCGCTCTGAGCCAGGGCGAGCAGACCCTCATCACTGGCACGGGGGTACAGTTGAGCAGCTCTGCGCGCTGGGGGGACTACAGTTCCATGAGCATCGATCCCACCGACGACTGCACCTTCTGGTATGTGAACCAGTATTACGATAGCACGGGCTTTACCAACTGGCGCACGCGCATCGGCTCATTCAGGTTGCCGCCCTGCAATATGGGCGGCCTGACCGGGGTGGTTACAGACGCATCGACATCTTCACCGCTATCGAACGTGCTCATCAGCACCATCTCGCCATCCGGTTTCGGAACCAGTACACTGACTGACCCGGCCGGCGCGTATACCTTCACCCTCCCGGCAGATGTGTATACCGTAACCGCATCCATCTATGGTTACATGCCGGCGACGCAGAGTGGGATCAGCATCACCCGGTTCACCACAACGACACAAGCCATCAGCTTGACGCCGATTCCCTATTACGTCATTTCCGGCACCGTCAGCGACAGCGCGAGCGGGCAACCGCTGACCGCAACCATACAGGTTACGGGCAGCCCGTATAACCCGCCAATCACCGCGACGACAACCGATGCCAGCGGTTACTACAGCTTCACGCTGCTCGGCGGGCAGGCTTATACGCTGACCGCATCCGCCGACTTTCATCCTCCGCAGACGCGCCCAATCGCCACACTCTCCTCTGACCGCTCGGAGAATTTTGCCCTGTGGCGCCAGATCATCCTGATATTTGTGATGAAACCGTAACGCCAACCCCGCTGCCCGGCCCGCATATCAGGCCGCCTGCGCAGCGCGCTCGACCAGTAGCGTATCAATATCGTGAATATCTTCAGCGGACAGCGCCCAGTCGCCTGCCGGCGCCGTCTCCTCGATCTGCGCCGGGCGCCGCGCCCCGACGATTGCGGCGGTGACTTCAGGGCGGCGCAAGACCCACGCGATGGCGAGTTGCGCGGCCGTCCTGCCGTTGCGCTTCGCTATCGCCTGCAGGCCGCCGACCAGCTTCAGGTTGGCGGAAAGCTGCGGTTCCTGAAACATGGCGTCGCGGCGGCGGTGGTCGTCTTCGGGCAGGCCTGCCACCCATGCGCGCGTCACTTTGCCGGTCAACAGGCCCTTCTGCATGGGGCTGTAGGCCACCACGCCGATGTGGTTCCGGGCGCAGTACTGCAGCAGGCCATCTTCCACGCCGCGCACCAGCATGCTGTACGGCGGCTGCAGCGAGGCGATCGGGTGGATGGGCGCAATGCGCTTGAGCTGTTCCACATTGAAATTACACACGCCGATATAACGCAGTTTGCCTTCCTTCACCAGATCGGCCAGTGTGCCCCAGCCTTCCTCAATGTCGGCATCCGGGTCAGGCCAGTGAATCTGGTACAGGTCGATGGCATCGACGCCCAGGCGCTTCAGACTGGCCTCGCACTCGGCGTGCAGGCTGGCCTTTTTCAGGTTGCCATATGGCGTACCAGTGTCGTCCCAGCGCCGGCTGCATTTCGTCGCTACGATGGGTTTGCGGCTCATCTCGCGCAGCGCCCGTCCGACAACTTCCTCGGAGTGTCCCAGCCCGTAAATCGCTGCCGTATCCACCCAGTTGATGCCCAAGTCCACGGCGCGTTTGAGGGTCGCGATGGAGTCGGCGTCATCCTGCGGGCCCCAGCCGAACCGCCAGCCGGCGCCGCCCATGGCCCATGCGCCCAAACCCATCGTCGTGAAGCGGAGATCCGTCCAACCCAGTTTTCGAGTCTGCATTATTCCTGTCTGTACTCTTTTTAAGATCGACTGTAAGTACCCATCAACTCGCCCTGCGCCACGATGTGTCCCTGCATGGCTGCCAGCAACTGGTCTTTGGCGGCGCCGGGGGCCAGTTGCAGCATGGTATCCAGCGCATACAGCTTAAAGAAATAGCGGTGCGTACCGCTGGGCGGGCACGGGCCGGTATAACCCGACTGCCCTGCGCTGTTCTTTCCGTTGCGGCTGCCATCGGATAAGGTGGCTACTGAAGCGACACCCTCCGGAAGGCCGCGCGCCGATGCCGGCAGATTGTAGAGCACCCAGTGCACGAACGTCCGCGCCGGCGCGTCCGGGTCGTCGACAATCAGCGCGAAGCTGCGCGCACTTACCGGCGGTTCACCCCAGTTCAACGGCGGCGAAACCTTCTGGCCGTCGCAGGTGTATTTGACCGGAATTGTCTTTCCGTTTACGAAAGCCGAGCTTGATATCTGTAGAGCCATTGTTTGTACTCCTGGTTCGGTCGCAGCGGTCGCAGTCGCCGTCGGGACTTCCGACGGGCTGCCGCAACCTGTTGCGGCCAACGCCGAAAAAACCAGCATGACCAGCCAATTGCGCATACCTGCCGCCTTCATCATTGTCACACCTGCCCCAATGCCAACGCCATATAGACACTCACGTCGTCGCGGCCGTATTCCGTAAACTCGTGTCGGCGGTACAGAGCAATCGCATCGTGCCAGTCGTGATTTGTCTCAACCTGCACCCGCGCATTCATGCGCGCCTCAATCACAACTGCGCCAGGGGATATCGCCCGTACTCGCGCACCGCATCGAACATCGCCAGAACGTTCTCTACCGGCGTCTGCGCCTGCACGTTGTGAATCGGGTTGAAGACAAACCCGCCGCCCGCACCGAAGATACGGATGCGCTCGCGAACTTCCGCCTGAACCTCATCGGGTGTGCCAAAGGGAAGGGTACGCTGTGTATCGACGCTGCCTCCCCAGAAGGTGACCGCCTCGCCGAACTCACGTTTGAGTTCGGCGGGCGCCATATTCGCCGCGGAGGTCTGCACCGGGTTCAGGATGTCGAATCCAGCCGCGATGAAGTCGGGGATCAGGGCGCGCACCGAGCCGCACGAATGAATGAATGATTTCCAGCCTGTATGGGCATGGATCCAGTCGTTGACGCGCCGGTGAAACGGCTGATACAGGTCCCGATAGGCGCGCGGCGAGATAAACGGGCCATTCTGCGCGCCGAAATCGGTGCCCGTGACGAACACGGCGCTGACGCGGTCGCTGACAACAGCCCATACTTTCTCCAGATTCGCAATGCCGATATCGCACTGCAGGTCAAACACCTCATAAACGTAATCGCGGCGGCTGACCGTGCTCATGTACCACTCGGCGACGTCACGTATACCCTTCGGATGCTTCATGAACGGAGCCGGCACCAGCGCGATATCGCCGAAGGCGGTGCCGCCGAAGTTCCCCAGGATCGCCTTATCGGTCCGGGTATACAGGCGCTCCGCTTCCTGCGCCAGGTAGTTCAGGTCATCGTCCGAGATCGGCTCGAACTCCTCCAGGTTATCTTCGACGTTCAGGTGGTCGTCGTCGATCGGATCCTGGCGGATGATGGTGTCGAAGTAGAAGCCGTCGCGCGGCATGCGCCCGCTGGGCGGCGCACTTTTATCCCCTTCGGGATACATCAGAACATCGCCGTTCGGTTCAGGCGCAGTGTTGAACGCACCCGGCACCAGAACCGGGATTCCCTGCGGCGTCACCCACGGCTTCCAGTCTTCATTGCGGTAGCCAAACAGGTTTTTCGGCCTGCCCAGGCCCACGACATCGATACCGAGCCGCTCCATCAGGTCCGGTCGTATCTCTCCGAGCATCTGATACGGTTCCACCACCTTAACGGGCGTGCCCGGCGCATCAAGTCTCAGCGCCTGGCGCAGTCCATAGACGGTATTGACATGCATGCCAGTGACGGCGCTGCCGCCCAGGTCTACCGGCACGCGGTCGGCCTGACGATGGTTCAGGCTGAGTTGTACGCGCTCCCTGGAATTCATCGCGCACCTCCGTGCGTTTCGTCACTGCCCCCGGGCTGCCTGCACACGGCACCAGGCATACAACGCGTCATAGACTTCGAACTGACGCGCCAGATTCTCCTCGTCGTCGGGATAGCGCAGGCTGTAGCCCTGCGCAACGGCTTCCAGGCCGCGCGCCAGCGGGTCGGTATCGATATCCGCAGCCACATCCGCAGCGTGTACGATGCGCGCCAGGCGAATGAGCACCGGGTCGGTCAGCTCGTACTTTCGCATGAGCGACTCGAACGAACAGCGGTTATCGACATGCCCCAGTTCCACGCCGGGGACATCAAATGGGATGGCGCCGCTTTCACTGGCAACTTCAGCCACCTGGTTCCGCGGCACAAACAGGAACTCGGCGCGGTTATCGATGAAACGCTTGATCAGCCAGGGACATGCCACACGGTCGACATGTACATGCGAACGGGTAATCCACTTCATTTCATACTCCTATGCGCCGATGACTCACGCATCTGGCATGGCAGCGGCGCCTTGCAGCGGCACAGGATGAAACGGCATGTTCATCAGGTCAATGACGCTGTGCGGGTGTGTTTCGACCGAGACCGTCTGCGGATGCGCGGCGTCGCCGCGGAAAACCGCCACGCGCTGAAAAGGCGCGCTCAGCGGCGGCGATACGTGCGGCTTGCGCGCGCCGAAAGCTATCAGCGCGCGCTCAGCGCCTTCGCGGATCAGTTCGCGTGCACGCTCAGGATGGCGATGAATGGCTCCGGTGTTGTGCCGCATATAGGCATCGGCATCGAGTTCGTCTCCGCTGGTCGATTGGGTGCCGCGCTTGACGCTGACGGTCTCGATGCCGGGCGTCAGACGCTGCGCTTCCAGGCAACCGGCGCTGTCGCCTGAGAAGAAAATGGCCGGCACGTCCAGCTCGCCGGCGCACAACGCAAGCT
>JAKALH010000089.1 GCA_021813225.1 Chloroflexota bacterium | reverse complement strand
GCGCAGACCCATGTAGTGAATCTTATCGGTCGTGGCGATGTGCTGGAAGCGCACCTCCAGGGGAGCCTGGATGCGCACATGCAGCACGCCCGGCAACCCCCTCAGAATCACCTGGCCGCCGCGCCCGACGATCACCACGTTGCCCTGCTGATACACCTTGCGGATGGCCGCCTGCACCAGCGCGATGCCCTGCGCCTCCGACAGGATGTTCATCTCCCGCGTGCGCACGCCGCCGGTGTCTTCCTTCCACGACGATACATAGCTGAGTTCGCGCGGGCCGCGCCAGGCCATCAGGCGGTCCAGAAAGCCGCGCACCTTGTAGTTGTCCTCCGAGAAATCCACGATCTCGCTGTCGGTCAGGCCGCTCTCCGCGATCATCTGAGCCATCAACGTCTTGTCGAAGTAGCGATAGCCCAGCATATCGCACACTCGCGCGGCAATCTCATCGCCGCTGCTCCCGTACTGGCGGGAAATAGTAATTGTCGCCATTGCATACCTCCTGCATCGTTGAAACCCCGCATTCCTGCGTTAACCCGCAACCGGCTCGATCTTCTGATCAGCCGATGCTTGAGAATTTGGCTCTGCCAGGGCGGCGCGCAGGCGTTCCAGCAGGACGCGCATTTCCTCCGCCTCGCCGTCCGCCAGGCAGTTCCACGGTCCGTAAAAGTACTCGTCGGTCTTCTGCTCGGCCTTCTGGCGCAGCGCCTGGCCCTGCCGCGTGAGCGCGTATGCGCCAGCCTCTTCCCGGATGAGGCCGCGCTGGAGCAGGTCGTTCAAGGCTTCCTCATAGTCCTCGCGGGTATGTCCGCGCTGCGCCAGCCGGCGCATCAATTCGTCCAGCGTCTTGACCTCGCCGCGCCACAACATCGTCAGCGTCTCCCAGGCCGCGCCGGACAGGTCGTGCGACTGCCAGGCCGCCAGATGCGCGTCGTCCCGGTATGCGTTCAGGTCGCTGAAGTACTGGTCGATCCTGACGGCGGCGGCTTCGGCGCCAGGGTCCAGCCGCCGGCTCAGGTGAATGCACCATTTGCCCGGCGGCTCCGGCGCGGCCAGGCTGGCGTCCACCAGCCGGCGCAGCAGCCCGGCCAGGCGCTCCAGGTCCTCTGCCGGCAGCGGAGCCATTTTCTCCAGGGCCGCATACGATGCGTCCAGCATCTGCCGCACGGTGCGGCGGCCCAGTTCTGTCAGTCGATACTCGCCCTCGTGCGCAGCCTTGAGAAAGCCCAGGCGCGCCGCCGTCTGCAGGCGTTCGTCGTAGCGGCGGCTGGCGGTATACGGGAAACGCACGCGCAACCGCCATGAGGCCACCGGGTGCGGGTCAAACATCTGCACGGTTATCAGTATGCCGGATGCCGGCGGTTCCAGGCCGGCCTGTTTCGCAGCTTTGTCCAGGGCGGGCTTGTAATGCGCACCCAATGCGTGCGAGGTTTCATCGACCAGCGGCCACAGTTTGATCTTATTCATCGCTATCACCTTTCCTTTCCTCGCCCGGCTTGAGCGCCGCGGCGAACTGTTCCAATCTATCGGCCACGGCGCGATGGATGGAACCCTCTGGATATGCGCCGTCCGCGCCGGGTTGCCCGGCCGTGCGCCCGCTCAGCAGTTCCAGGGCCTCATCGACGTTGCGGGCCACCCAGATGTTGAAGCGACCGGCGCGCACCGCTTCAACGACCTCTTCGCGCAGCATCAGGTGGCGGCGGTTGCTCTCCGGGATGAGAACCCCCTGCCGGCCGGTGAGTCCCTTAACACGGCAGATATCGAAAAAGCCCTCGATTTTCTCGCTCACCCCGCCTACGGCCTGAATCTGCCCGTGCTGGTTGACCGAGCCTGTGACCGCGATATCCTGCCGCAACGGCGTATCGGTGAGCGCCGACAGCAGCGCGCACAATTCGGCCAGTGAGGCGCTGTCGCCCTCCACCATGCCGTAGGACTGCTCGAAAACCAGGCTGGCGCTCAGGCTTAACGGGTGGCGCTGCGTGTACTGGCGGGTCAGGTAGCCGCCCAGAATCAACACCCCCTTGCCGTGAATCGGCCCGCTCAGTTCGACCTCGCGCTCGATGCTGACCACGCCGCTGCGCCCCGGCCCGACGGATGCCGTGATGCGCGAGGGATGCCCGAAGGCGTAGTCGCCCAGCCCCACCACCGACAGCCCGTTGATGCGCCCGACGGCGGCGCCGTCGGTCTCGATCAGCAGAGTCCCCCGAGCGATGGCCTCCTGATAGTTTTCCTCGATGAGGTTCTGGCGATAGCGGCGCGCTTCCACGGCGCGTTCAATGTCCTGCGCCGTCACGCAGGGCTGCGAGTCGCGCGCCGCGCGGTGGGCAGCCTCGCGCACCAGGTCGGCGATCTCGCCGAAGCGCGTCGACAGTTTCTCCTGGTCTTCGGCCAGGCGCGAGCCGTATTCCACCACTTTCGCCACGGCGCTGCGGTCAAAGGGAGCGAGATGATCCTGCTGCGCGATAGCGCCCACGAACTGCGCGTAACTGCTCTCCGACTCCGCATTGCGGGGCATGGTGGTGGTGAAGTCGGCCTTCACCTTGAACAGCTTCTGAAAGTCCTCGTCGTAAGCGTACAGCAGGTAATAGATCAGCGGGCTGCCAATCAGGATGACCTTGACGTCCAGCGGCACCGGCTCCGGTTCGAGCGTCACCGAACTGAGCAGCGACAGTTGCGTGCCCAGTTCCTCGACGCGCACGGCCCTGTCCTTGAGCGCGCGCTTCAGGCCGTCCCAGGCGAACGGGTTGGTCAGGCATTCGCGCGCGGGAATCATCAGATAGCCGCCATTGGCGCGGTGCAGCGCGCCCGCCTTGATCATCGTGAAGTTGGTGGAAACCGCGCCCATGACGGCCTGATGTTCGATGCGGCCGACCAGGTTGTGGTAGGTGGGGTTATTCTCCAGCACCACCGGCGCGCCGGTCAGCCCGCTGTTGTCCACCAGCACATTCACGCGGTAGCGCGTGAACGGGCCGTCGGCGGGCATTGCCAGCGACAGGGGCAGCGCGGCGGCGCCTTCCTCGCGCGTCTTGCGAAAGTCGTCCGCGTGTTCCGCGACATCGGCCTGCACCGCGTCAAGATAGGCGCTCACCGCGGCGATATCGCCGTAATGCGGGCGCAGCTCGTCGACGATATGGCGGGTGGCGTTCGTGGCGGTCTGCTTATCCAGCCCGTGCAGCGCCTCGCGCGCGCCTTTCTCCAGTTCCCGGATGCGCTGCAGCGTTTCCTCTACATCCGCGCCCAGGCGGTCGCGCAGCTTGCTCAGCTTCTGCTGTTCGTCGGCGCTGAGCTGCTCCAGGTCCTGCTCCGACATCGGCTTGCCCTTCCAGGCCGGCACCAGCATCAGACCGCCGCCCGGCGAGCGCGTCAGTTGGAAGCCGTATTCGGTGACGCGCGCCTCGATGCGCGCAAACTCCGAACGGCGGCGCTCCTCCAGTTCGGACATCAGCGCGTCGCGCTGCGTTTCGTATTCCTTGCTCTCAAACGCCTTGGGGATGGCGTCCTGCAGCTCCGTCACCAGCGCTTCCATATCGCGCTTCAGCCGGGCGCCCCAGCCGGGCGGCAGGCGCAGCGCTTCCGGCGAGCGGGCATCGCCGAAGCTATTCACGTAACACAGGTCGGGCGGCGCCGGCTGGCCGGCGGCGCGGCGCAGCAGGTACTCATGAATCAGCGTAGTCTTGCCGGAACCGGGGGCGCCCAGCGCAAACAGGTTGAAGCCGTAACTGGCGATGCTGGCGCCGAATTCGAGTGCGGCAACAGCGCGGGGCTGGCCCAGGACTTCCGCCAATCTGGGCAGTTCAGCAGTCGTCTCAAAGCGGAAGCCGTCCGGAGAGCAGACTCGCCGCAGTGCTTCTGCCGTAAGTCTTTCAGCTATTGCAGGCATGGGTCGTCTCCCTTCCATGCTGCGGCGGCGCGCCGCCGCAGCCGGATAAAAGAACCTGGCCTGAACCTGATTCTATTGTATGCCATCAGCGCCAATCTGGCGACTGGCGGCGGGCCTCGGCTGGTTCGTTCAGGGCAATGGCATGCCGCCAGGGATTGCATGCGGCACCGGTGACGTGCAGACCGTCTACCGCATCATGATGGGCATGTAGCGCCAATTGAACAGACCGCGCAGTGCAATCTCCGCAGGATTTCCCAGTACACTGTAGTAACGCATCTGATTGCACGCAGCGTAATAGGGAGCCATGTTGAAATTCAAATTGAACACAAACATCGCGTTCATCCATGGCCAGTTCGCGCGCGCGTAATTGAACGCACCCGCCAGGTTCATTGCCTGCTTTTCACGTGTCACAGCCTGCCATGCGCGGTTGGACCAGTCGCCGTTACCAGGAACAGTGGAACATTCAGATGGTGGAAAGATTAACCAGCCCATTTCGGTGGCCCACATTTTCTTGGCTCCCCAACCATTAGCCTGCATGATGTCATAGAGCCTTTCGGCGGATCGGAAGCACAGACCGCTGCCGCAGTCAGTCGCTGGCGTGCCGCCAGTCGCATCCGGTGGTGCGTCGAAATCGGCGCTGAAGCCAAAGGGGTGATAGCCGACGAAATCCAGACATGCCCCTGCGCCGGCAGCAATGAGTTCAGTCAAGTACGTGCGCTCATCCTGGCTGGCGCCGTTGTTTCCCGGGTGACCACCCCATGTGCCGGACACCCGACCAGTGTTCGCCAGCCCCGCTGACACTACAAGCGCCGTTCGAGAATTGGACTTAATTCGGTCATAGGCGGCGCACAACACTTGTTTGTAGTCTGCGGCGACTGGCGAGGCATTCCACCCGAATGTGGAACTCAGGTTTACCTCGTTGCCAATCTCGTAGGCATCGATGTTGCCCCCGGCCTGGTTCATCACATTATCTACGCGTTGCTGCACAGCGGGTAGATTCCCCACATCCGCTGCGGATACCGGGATCAGATACAACACCTTCGCCGGCGGTTTAGTGCTTGGCACGTTGTACACCTTCATCCAGTTAAAGCCCCAGGCACGCGGGTTGGCCGTTTCGGGGCCGAACATGACAAATCCGTAGCCAAATGCGTCAGACTGAGTCGCCGCACTCAGGCGATGCATATCTGCCGCACGCAGTGCCAACAACACAGTCGCCAATGACGCGAGAACGATGCGGGCCGTTGAAAATGTGTTTTTCATCATATCCTTGAGTGCAGTCGACCTCCACCCGGCGTAACGTCCTGAGCCAGGAGGCCGTCCTTGAATCTGGGCGCCTTTCTGGCGATGGAGGCGCTTTTAACCCGAACTGACGTTATTGTATGCCGTCGCCGCCAATCTGACGACTGGCGGTGGCGGGCAGTTCAGCGCAGCGCCTGGAGAGCGAAGATGCCGATCATCAGCAGGCACATCGCCAGCCGCAGCAGCGTGGAAGCGAGATAACCGAGCAGAAAACCGCTGCCGGCCTTGACGGACAGCCGCAGGTCGCGCCGGCGCAGATACTCTACAGCGACGACGCCCAGCACGGAACCGGCGATTCCGCCGAGTATGGTGCCGATAAACAGCGCCGCGGCGCTCAGCGCCAGCCCGCCCAGCAGTCCGCCGACGATGGCGCCCAATACCGCCTGCCAGCTTGCGCCGCTGCGACGCGAAATCAGCGTCGTCATGTAAAAGTCGCTGCCCAGCGTGACCACAGCGATGACCGCCAATACGATCAGCAAGGGCCAGCCGACCGTCTGAAAGCCGTTAGCATCCGCCCATGCCAGGATGCCTAGCCACACCAGCACCGTCCCCGGCAGGAGGGGCACTACCGCAAACAACAACCCAAGCAGGATTAAAACATAACTGGCTGGATACAGCAGGTTCATTGCAGTGCGAATGCCGCTACGGAGAGCGCCAGCAGCAACTGCCCGGCGTAGTAGGCGAGCAGACTCCACAGGCGGCCGTGCGGCATGGCTCCCTGCATCCTGAACCGGTCGATCGCCAGGATGGCATCGGAGAGGTAGAACAATGCGGCGCCGCCAACAATCAATATCGGCAGGCCGGGCGACCCGTTATACACGAACGCCACCGCCAGCGCGCGGTGCAGCATAACTGAGATGACAACCATATAGGCGATGACAGGCAGGCGCATCCCGCCCAGGCCAGGCCGCAGGATGTTATAGACCCCGACCGCCGCCAGCGCCAGCACCGCAGCCGCCAGCAACTCGGCGGCCGGGTTGCTGCCCATCTCGCGGGTGACCTGCAGATGCACGAAAGCCGCGGTATAGGTCAAATGGGCGCACAGGAAGGCGACCAGGCCTGCCATAAACGCCCTGGGCGCCGGGAAGATGAGCAGCACGTCGCCAGCCAGCGAGAACACCAACCCGCCGAGAATCAACAGAGTGTATACCGTATCGCGCGGACCGCGCAGCGCAAAGGACAGCGCCGCCACCGCAATCACCAGGATGGATGAGAGCGGTTTCCACACGGCCACCCAGCGCAGATTGCGCGCCTGGCCGGGCCGAGCGCGTTCGTCCGCGATGATGAGCGCGGTAACGCTGAAGATCAACAGCGGGATGGGAAGCCAGTTCATCATAGGGCGCTCCGGTCTGTTGGATTGCGGCAGATTACGCCTTACTGCGCCGGTTTCCGCCATACCAGCGAGTAACGCCAGAACAGATGCTTGCGAACGACCGCGCCCGGCAACAGGTCGCGGCACAATTGCCGGACATCGGATACCCGCACATAGCGGTCGGTGCGGCCGTGCTCCGCCCATGCCGCGCGGGCAGCAGGCGATGTGCGCAGCCGCAGCAGCCGCAGCGCCACAGCGGAACGCAGCAGATCCGGCAGGCGCTGAGCTTCGGCCTCGAACAGGTCGAGCGCCAGCAGCACCCCGCCCGGTTTCAGCATCTCTTTCATGCGTTGCAGGACGGCCGGCAGCGGCAGGTGGTGCAGCGTAGCGATTGAGGCGATGCAATCGAAGCTGCCCGCTGGAAACGCCATCGCCATCACCTCTCCCACCTGATATTCGATATTCGGGAAGCCGCCTGAGCGCGCCTGCGCCACGCGTATCATCTGCGGCGAGGGGTCCACGGCGATTACGCGGTCGTAACGCGCGGCCAGTTGCCGCGCGAAGTGGCCGGTTCCGCAGCCAATTTCCAGCGCGGTGGCTGCATGGCCTGATCCCGCCGGGATGTGGCGCAACAGATAATCGCCGTAGTGGCTGTTGTGGCTCCAGCCGTCGTCGTCGAACAGCGCCAGCCGGTCGAAGTCATCCCGGATTTTCTGCAATTCCATACGTGCTCCCCAGGTGATGCGGCATGTTGCCGTCTAATCTACTACCATTCGCGCGGGGAGTGCCGCCATTTACGCCATCCCGCGTATTCACCGCCTGCTGCGGCGTGGGATATTGAAGGCGGTGGAATTCAGCAATCCTGCTTATTTCATTCGCCAGCCTGCCCCTCATAATCAACCTCGGGTCACTTCGCCGCCGCAGCTTTGACGGTGTTTCCGGCAGGCGGCGAGGTGATGCGGGGGAATGCAGGTGTTCAACCTATCGAAACCGACAGTATGTGCAGCAAGCGCGGCGCTGTTATTGACACTGGCGGCACAGGCATCCGCCGGCGCACTGCCGGCGCTGGCATCCCGACCGGTGACTTCGAGCTGGCACCTGGTGTGGCAGGATGAGTTCAACGGCAACAATGGCGCCGCCGCCGACCCTTCGAAGTGGACCTATGAAACTGGCGGGGCGTGGGGCAACGGCACCGAACTGCAGTACTACACGGACCGCACCGCCAATGCATCCATCCAGAACGGCAACCTGCAGATCACGGTCAATAAAGAGGACTATCAGGGCAACCAGTACACTTCGGCGCGCCTGGAATCGCACGGCAAATTCGCGCAGATGTACGGCCGTTTCGAGGCGCGCATCAAGATACCGCAGGGGCAGGGCATCTGGCCGGCGTTCTGGCTACTGGGCGACAACATCGACCAGGTCGGCTGGCCCAACAGCGGCGAGATCGACGTGATGGAGCATGTCAACGCCGAACGTTCCATCGAAAGCACCATTCACTTCCCGGGCGCTTCCGGCGACTCCAGCATCGGCGCATCCTACAGCCTGCCGCGCAACGGGGTGTTCGCCGCCGGCTATCACGTTTACGCGGTTGAATGGGAGAAAGGCGCGGTGCGCTTTTACGTGGATGACAACCTGTTTCAGACTGTGAAGCGCAGCGACCTGAAGGCGGGCCAGCAATGGGTATTCGACCACCCCTTCCACATCATCTTCGATGTGGCTGTGGGCGGCCCATGGGCGGGCAACCCCGACAGCAGCACGGTGTTCCCGCAGTCGATGCTGGTCGATTACGTGCGCGTGTATTCGCACTGACGCAGCCGCTGGACGGCTGAACTCATCGCAGCAGCAGGCTCCCGGTCATGCGCGCCCGGGGGCCTGTTGTTTGTGTTGCCAGGCTATCCTCAGCGTTCCAGCAGGCGCTCTTCGTAGATGCGCCGGATGGTGTCCTCGATGTCAGGCTCGCGCACCGACAGGTCGCTGATGCGATAGCGGGCGGACAGCGCGCCGATCAACTCGGATGCGCTGATGGTCTCGCGGCCGAAGCGGTATACGGCGCGTGTGCCATCGCGCTCGACGACCGCTGCGCCTTCGATGCCGACGTCGCCGTAATCCTCGGCGAAATCGACCACCAGCTCGCGTTTGCCGCCGAAGCGCTCCGACAGGGCAGCCAGCGACCCGTCAAACAGCAACCGGCCGTGGTCGATGATCATGACACGCTCGCACAGCTTTTCCACGTCGGACAGATCATGCGTGGTCAGCAGCACGGTGGTGCCGTGCTCGCGGTTGATGTGCAGGATGAACTGGCGGATGCGCTCCTTGGCGACGACATCCAGGCCGATGGTGGGTTCGTCGAGGAACAGCAGGTCGGGTTCGTGCAGCAGCGCCGCGCAGATATCCGCGCGCATGCGCTGCCCCAGCGAAAGCGAGCGCACCGGCGTGCCCAGGAACGCATCCAGTTCCAGCAGCGCGCGGAATTCGTCCAGGTTGCGCCGGAAGCGTTCGGTCGGCACCTTGTAGATATGCTGCAGCAGTTCCAGCGATTCAATGACCGGCAGGTCCCACCACAGCGTAGTGCG
This sequence comes from Chloroflexota bacterium, assembly GCA_021813225.1. Lineage (GTDB taxonomy): Bacteria > Chloroflexota > Anaerolineae > J036 > Brachytrichaceae > CAIXPS01. Next base: position 166 of record JAKALH010000089.1, on the reverse strand, counting down.
CTGGCCGAACACCGCGCCGATGCGCGCGACGTAGGTCTGCCGCTCGCGCCACGGCACGTGCCCGTTCGCGCGCACCTCGCCGGAAGTGGGGACGAGCAGGCCGGTCAGCATCTTGAGCGTAGTGGATTTTCCGGCTCCGTTCGGCCCCAGGTAGCCCACCAGTTCG
>JAKALH010000088.1:5873-9242 GCA_021813225.1 Chloroflexota bacterium | reverse complement strand
CAGCACGAGGAATCCACTTCCGTGACGCGGTATCCCGCCATTCCCAGCGCCTGGCGGGTGCCTGTGGTGCCCCAGACCGCCTTCTGGTGGCAGTGGCCATGAAACAATACATCCGCGCTGGCGGCGAAATGCGGTTTCAGCGACACATTGCGCGTACCGTCCGCCAGCGCCGCCGCCAGGAAATCCTCAACCGACTGCGTGGCGCTGCCGACGGCTTCCGCATCTTCTCCCGGCTGCAGGTCCAGGTAGTCATCCTTCAGCATGGCAATGCAGCTCGGCTCCAGACCGAGGATAGGGACACCCCGGCGCGCCAGCGGCGCCAGTACGGCGATATTGTGCCGGGCTAACGGGACCGCCGCAGCAGGTTGCCCCTGCGATACCAGCGTGCGGCCGCAGCACCTGGTCTGCGGCACCAGCACATGAAAACCGGCGCGCTCCAGCAATTCGACCGCGGCAATGCCAATCTCCGGGTTGTTGTATTGCGTAAAGGTATCCACAAACAGCGCCACCGCGTCCTTCCCGGTGGCGGCATGGTTGCCGGTAGCCGCCGGAGCGCGTTTCTTCCACCACGCGCTGAAGGTGCGCGGAGCGAATGCAGGCATGGGGCGTTTCGTCGTTACACCGATGCGGCGGAACAGCGCGCGCAGCAACGGCAGTTTGAGCGCCCGGTTGGCCAGCGGCGCAAACGGCGCGCCCAGCGCATTGAAACGTGCGATGTGACCAAACAGAAAGGCGCGCAACGGCAGCCCTTTCCGCGCGTAGTACTTCGCCATGAAATCGCTTTTCAACTTAGCCATATCCACGCCGGAGGGACATTCCGTTTCGCACGCCTTGCACGACAGGCACAACGAAAGCGCCTCATAGACCATCTCGGCAGTGACCGGGGGCGGGCTGCCGCATTCGCCGGTGTTCCGTATGCGCTCGGCAGCCAGCAGCGCGCTCTGCTCCGTGATGAAGTGGCGCAGCAGGTTGGCGCGCCCGCGCGTGCTGTGCTTCTCCTCCTTCGTGGCGCGATAGGACGGGCACATCACGCCGCCGTCCTGCTTGCGGCACACGCCGTTGCCGTTGCACTGCTCCACCAGTCCCGCGTAGTTGTTATCTTTGCGGTACGCAAAGATACTCGTAAATGGGATGGTCCTGAAGTTCGGGCCGATCCGCATGGCATTGGCCGGGCCGACGGCGTCCAGATCCTTGCCGCGCACTTTCTTGTTCGGGTTGAGCAGGCCGCGGGGGTCGAAAATATCTTTGATCTCACAGAAGACACGGTACACCTCAGAGCCGTACAATGCCTCGTTCCAGCGCGTGCGCTCGTAACCGTCGCCGTGCTCGCCGCTCATGGCGCCGCCCATGCGCCGGCATAGCTCCAGCGCCGCGCGGCCAATATCGTGCATCGCCTCGACGCCATCCACCGACTTCAGATTGACCAGCGGACGCACATGCAGCACGCCGGCGCTGGCATGCGCATAAAAAGCGCCGTCCGTATTGTGCCGCGCAAAAACACGGCGCATCTCGCGCACATACTCGGCAAGCTGGTTCACCGGCACCGCCACATCTTCAATCACCGAAATGGGCTTGTATTCGCTGCGGATGCTGAGCAGGATGCCCAGGCCGATCTTGCGCACGGCCCACACATCCGCCTGCGCCTGCGCATCCAGCATCGTAGCCAGCGTGCAAGGCAGATGCTCTGCCGCGACCAGGCGCTGGCAGCGCTCCATGCCCGCGACGACTTCGGCTTCGCTTGCGCCGTCAAATTCGACGATCAACACCGCTTCCGGCGTGCCGGGCAGCCACGCCATCTTGCGGGCATATTCCGGCAGGCCGCGCGCCAGGCGAATCAACAGTTCGCCCATCAGCTCGACGGAGCTGGGGTCGCTGGTCAGCAGCGCGGGAGTTGCGCGCATCGCGTCATCCAGCGCGTTGAACGACAGCACCACCAGTCCGGTGCGCGCCGGCTTCGGCATCAACCGCAACGTCGCGTCAAGCACGATTGCCAGCGAGCCTTCCGATCCCACAATCAACGGCGCCAGGTTGAACTGGCTGACGGCGCGCAGGTGCGTCGCCAGGTTCAACGACTGGCGATTCAGGCTGGCGTCGAGCAACGCCGCCTGCGGGTTGGCCGGGTCGCAGGCCAGCATCTCGCTGATGTAGTCGACGTTATAGCCGCTGGCGCGGCGCCACACTTTAGGGAAATCCCGGCGGATGGCGCCGTCATAGCTGCGCACCACGCCGGCCACGCTCGACGAAATGGCGGCAAGCGATTTCGACGGCGAGTGGATTGCCTGGTCAAGCGACATCGGCTCAAACTCCACGCGGCTGCCATCGGCCAGCAGGCAGCGCATGGACTGGATGTGGTCGGATGTCATGCCGTGGCGTATCGAATGCGCGCCGGTGGCATTGGTGCCGATAACGCCGCCGATAGTGGCGCGTTCGCCGCTGGCCGGATCAGGCCCGAACTGCAGCTTCGACGGCGCCAGTTGCTTATTCAACAGACTGAGCACGATGCCCGGTTGGACGCGCACTTCGCGGGCCGCCGTATCCACGCCCAGCACCCGCGCCATGTACTTCGACATGTCGATGACCAGACCGGGGCCGATCGACTGGCCGCACAGGCCGCTGCCGCCGCCGCGCGGGATTATCGGTACGCCATGTTCAGCGCACAGGCTGACGGCGGCAATCACATCATCCGCAGTTCTGGGCAGGACAACGCCGAGCGGGAAGACCTGATAATTGCTGGCGTCGGTGCTGTACAGCACGCGCGTCGCGTCGTCGAAGCGCACCTCGCCGGAGATATGGCCGGCGAGCGCGGAAGCTAGAGGGTGCGCACCTGAAGGGATAGCTGCTGAAGTTTGAACTCGTGTTGTCATGCGTTATCGACCATTGTATGTCAACGACCGGTAACACGAGACGACACCGCCGCGCTGCGCAGCGGTCAGCTCATGTAATCGCGGATATTGTGGGCGGCCGCATAGGCGGCGGCTTCAGCGCGATTGTTCACATGCAGCTTGGAAAATACCGAACTGACGTAGTTGCGCACGGTGCCCTCGCCCAGCGACAGGATATCGGCAATCTCCCGATTGGTCTTGCCCTCGGACAGGTGCGTCAGAACGCGCAGCTCCTGTTCGGTGAGTTCCGAAAAGGCGCTCTCCTCTTTCTTGCGCGCCTGCTCGCGCATGCGGGCAAAGACACGCGATGTGGTGGTCGGGTCCAGTGTCGAGTCGCCGCGCCCCACGGTCTCGATGGATTTGATGAGGTCATTGCTGCCGATCTGTTTGAGCACATAGCCCGATGCACCCGCGGCAATCGCCTCGAACAGGTTGTCGTCGTCGCCATACGAGGTCAACATGATGACCTTGACATCCGGAGCGAGAT